>JALZVN010000021.1 GCA_023299965.1 Saprospiraceae bacterium
CCTAGCATAAACCACCTAACTCTTTGCTCTGAAGTACCATGCGTAAATGAATCCGGCACGACGTATCCTTGAGAACGCTTTTGTATCGTATCGTCCCCTATCGCATTGGCTGCATTTAATGCTTCTTCAATATCGCCTTCTTCTAGGATGCCCTTCATCTTTTCGGCGTGGTGCGTCCAAACCCCTGAAAGGAAATCAGCTTGTAACTCAAGCCTAGTCGAAAGATCGTTATATTCTGTCTCACTTACTCTACCTCTTTTTTGATGCACTTGGTCCGTGATGCCTAACTGACGCTGTATGTGATGCGCCACCTCATGGGCGACTACATATGCCATCGCAAAATCTCCTGGTGCCCTAAATTTTTCTCTAAGCTCTCGATAAAAACTCAAATCTATATAAAGCTGCTCATCCCCTGGACAGTAAAATGGACCCGCCGCTGAAGAGGTATGTCCACATGCGGACTGTACCGATCCGTCGAACAAAACCAATGTAGGTTCTCTATAATTTCTGCCGAGCTCTTCTCTAAAAATCTTTTTCCAGACATCTTCAGTATCCTTTAAGGTAACAGAAACAAACTCTGCCAACTCATCTCCTTCTCCTCCTACTTGGCCCCGCGGAGCTTGCTGCTGCTGGTACTGAGTATTGCCTGCAGTGGCCCCTCCTTGCAAGAGACCAGATATATCAATATCAAAAAATGCAGATACTAGAAAAACCAAAATTATAGCTCCGATCCCGAGACCACCTGCTGTACGTGCTCCACCACTACTCATACCACGTCGATCTTCTACATTTTTACTTTTTTCTCTGCCTTGCCAGCGCATATTTTAATGTTAAAGGTTAAGAATATTTAAAATTAATACAATCCGACTACATAATAGTAATAAATGATAATCTTTACTCTCAGAAACCCGTTTAAATAGGTATAATCCATAGTTTTATGCAAAGAATAATACTTACCATTTGTTTGACATTTGCCCTGAGCATTGGCTCACTGCAAGCCTCCTATCTGATAGTCCCGATGGGAGAAGATCAAAAAGATCACTTAAAAGCCTACGGAATCACTTATTGGGTGCTGAATGCAGGTATTGAAGCCTATTGGTTGTTGAATTATGATGGCGGATCATTTGCTTTCAAGCACAACAAAATTTTTGAAAAGGAATGCCTAACAAGAGGGGTCAGCTATAACGTGATACCGGATGCTCAGTTTGGTAAAATCCAGTTGGACATTTCCAATCCTGAAGTAAATCAAGATGTCATCAAGTTGGAAGTTGCTCCAAAAATCGCAGTGTATACCCCAGACGTCAATGCACGTGGTGAAAAAGTACAACCTTGGGATGATGCAGTAACGATGGTTTTGACCTATGCCGAGATACCCTATGACGTAATCTATGATCGTGAGGTCTTGGATGACAAACTCTCTGAGTATGATTGGCTGCACCTGCATCATGAAGACTTTACGGGGCAATATGGTAAGTTTTATAGAAGCTTTCATAGTCAGACTTGGTATAAGCAAACTGTAAAAAGGATGGAATCTTTAGCGGATGAACTGGGTTTTGAAAAAGTATCTCAGCTCAAACTCGCGGTCGTAAAGAAAATCCAAGAATACGTAGTGGGTGGTGGATTCATGTTTGCAATGTGTTCAGCTACAGATACTTACGACATCGCCCTGGCAGCAGAAGGTCTAGATATATGTGACCATATGTACGATGGTGATGGGCAAGACGGTAACGCACAAAATAATTTGGACTATAGCAAAACCTTTGCTTTCAAGGACTTTAGATTGAAAACGGATCCACTGGTATATGAATACAGCTCTATAGATCATGGTCCAGAAAGTAATCCTAAACGTAATGTGCAATCAAAGTCAGATTACTTCACTTTATTTGACTTTTCAGCAAAATGGGATCCTGTTCCATCTATGTTGACGCAGTGTCACACTAGGACTGTAAAAGGGTTTATGGGGCAAACAACTGCTTACTTAAAAAATCAGATCAAATCTAATGTATTGATCATGGGTGAGAATAAGCCTGCTAATGAAGCTCGATACATACATAGTACTATAGGAAAGGGATTCTGGACATTCTATGGGGGGCACGATCCTGAGGATTATCGCCACTTTATTAATGATCCTGAAACGGACTTGAGTTTGCATCCAAACTCACCTGGTTATAGATTAATCTTGAATAATGTACTTTTTCCTGCAGCTAAAAAGAAGAAGAGAAAGACCTAGTCTCTGTCTTGTCTATTTGGTTAGATCATCCTGGGGCAACTTGCATTAACATTTGTTTAACCCCACCTTGATTGACCTTAACTTTCATAAACCGTTTATTGTGTATAATAAACATGTATTCGATATGATGATGAATTTGAAATATATACCTGCCATGTTTTTGTTGCTTCTTTTTAGTGCAAGTAGTTTTGCTCAAGAGAATCAATACTTAACTACAGCAGATAGTGATCCAGCAGCACTTCAGCTTTTGAATAAGCTGAAGGCAAAATATGAGTCTTTTGATAATATGAAGATGGATTTTTCGCTAGAGATCGAAATACCTGAGGAAGAAATGCTCGTCCAAAAGGGACAAATCTTCCAACATGATAAGAAATTCCATTTGGACTTTGAACAGCAAGCCGTCATCTCCAACGGAGATTTGGTATGGATACATCTAAAGAATAACAATGAGGTACAAATCCATAGTGCTGCTATGCTGGAAGAAGAGGATAGCTTTATGAGTCCTCAGAATCTATTGAAGCTATACGAAAGCGATGCTTTTATTTTCGCTATTAGCGATGAAATCGTAAGAGATGGCAAAACTGTAGCCTTAATCGAATGTAAGCCTATAGACTCAGAAAGTGAATTCTCTAAGTTAAGAATGACTGTAGATACTAAGAAAATCAATATGGTAAGTGTAAAGGCGTTTTCTAAAGATGGCTCTAGATATACTTTTATCAATGATGAGCTAGCCTCTAATATTGATATCCCTTCTGATAAATTTCAATTTGACACCAAGAAATTTCCAGATATTTATGTTGAAGATATGAGAGATAATTAATTTCAAGCTATTTATAAATTTGCTTAAAAGGCGCAATCTGAAGTTTTCAGGTTGCGCCTTTTTTATTAGCTCTTTTCGAATATGCCGCAATTTATAACTAGGTTTATAGCAGTGCCCTAGAATATAGTTTCCGTTGTCGAGACTACTGCCTAATCAATACGATACCTCTAAAAATTGCTTCCTTTCTTTTCATCTTGTAACGTTCCGAATCCAAACGGATAGTAATACACTCTTCTCTATTCTTTGTTTCATTATGTTTTATAAAGTCAGAAATTGCGAAAGGTAGTGCTGATGCTTTCGAAGCCTTTTTCAATTCCTTGAAAGTAAAAGATCTAGGTAAATCCTTAGATATCCCCTCAATATCAGCATGAATTTTTGCTATTTCTTTATCCTCTACTTTATATTCAAGAAAGATCTGCCTTGTTAAATTACTAGTTGGTTCAAAGAGAACATATTGATTATACTTTTCTGGAAAATCAGACTTTATCCGATTGATTATTTTCACCTCTTTTTTATTTAGCGAATTAATAGAAGTGTATAAGTCTAATTTCAATCTTTTCTTTACTCTACCATCGAAGTCGCTAAGGATCTTGCATATGTATACCGTCCGATTAAAGGAGCCAATCTTGACATCTTGTACAGCTAGGCTAAATTCTTCATAGAATAGATTTCTATTGTAGATCACTTGTCCAAATCCATCTTCAGTAGCAACCCATTGTCCAATATCAAAAAGTTTTTCTTCGCGTTTTATCATCTTTCCTAAATATATATCACTATCTAAAAGAAGCGGCAACAATAAACAAAAACAGCCTTAATAGAAGTGAATCTATTAAGGCTGTTTTTCTAAGTTAAAATTTTATTATCTAACAAACGGATCTTCATATAAAGGATTAGTCAAGAACTCTTCATCATCAAAAGTTTTTAAGAATGCAATCAAATCACTCTTTTCTTCTTCTGTAAAGTTGAATGCTTTTGGTTGACCATTATTATCTTTTAATTCAAAATGCAGGGCTGGTGTATTTTGAATACCAGTACTATAGTGTTCAACAACTTCTTCGATAGTAGCGAATCTACCATCGTGCATGTATGGGAAAGTAAGCGTCAAGTTTCGAAGTGATGGGACCTTGAATTCTCCTTGAGAACCAATAGTTCCAAAATCATCATCTAAAATATCAATACCATTATTGGCTTGAAGTACATTAGGTGCCCCCATAATCTCACCGTGGCAAGAAGCACATTGATTCATATACATCTTTTTACCTCTATTTTGTTCTGGCGAGAACATTGCAAAGTCTTGAGAAGCAATATTCATTGCTTGACCAAAGCCAATAGTACCATTAGCAGCGACAGATAAGGCTTTATCAAAATCGGAATCAAAGCTTCCTAAAGAGTTAACAAAAACGGCTAAAGCTTCAACAGTTAATTCATTAGTGATTTTAGACTTCCCGTTAACCGCTTTGATTAATGGAATATAATAATCGTTATCGTTAATAACATCTGTAACTTCTTCAATAGTCATGCTCATTTCTTTCTCAGAGCCAAAAGTAGTAACGATTTGCTCTTGTACAGTTCTAATAGAATTATCCCAGAAGAAAGGTACAGCGCTGATGCTTCCTGTACCGTAGTACTCTTGGAAACTAAACACCGCTCCTAGAGCAAGTGAGTTTCTATCGGTAACTTGCTCACCGATACCATCAGATACTTTTTTGTCATCAGAAAAAGCTAATTCTTGCTTATGACAACTAGCACAAGAAATAGTTCCGTCTTCAGATAATTTTTCATCATAAAATATTACTCTTCCTAAAGTAGCCATGTCCTTATCGAAAAATGCTCTTCTACCATAATACTCAGGATAATCCCATGAATATTCTGCTGGCTGCTCGTTTTGGAGATTGAGCGTATTTGCCATCAACTCATAATCATCATAATAGGTAAGTGTAAGCTCCTTATCATTGTCAATACAGGAGGTTAAACCCATTAGCATGATAAAAACTGGTATTAGGTTTTTAATTTTTTTCATGTCCTTTACTTTTTATTTTGTTAATCGCTCTATTTATTAATATGTTGAATCCTACATGGATTACGTCGTTTGCAATAAAATCTGTCAGTAAATCATCGTCGTTCTCATAGTTTAAGAGGACATAGTCCCAATTAAAAAAGAACTTCGCAAAATCATCTCCAAACTCCAATCTAGTATTTAAATCTAGCAGGAACGAAGGCGATAAAGCGATTAACCTATCAAATCTTTCTATTTCATCTACCGGTAAATCTCCAAATCCACCTTCATCAGAAAAGTTAAAGACTTTTCCTGTTAAGCCAATATTTAGATTTATCTTTTTGTTCGGCATGAAAGTCAATCCAGTAGAAAAAGAAATTCGTTGAATCCCTAAATCAATTTGGCTATTGCCAAGCTGATTGAAAACTCTATTGAAATCTCCGAATCCATATGATCCTGTGCCAAATAATTTCATAGATTTATTGGCATCGAAGTCAATTATTTTATAAATCCCTATGTCAGCTGAAATCGTTCGTCCTGTTGACAAATGATCATTAATATCCGGACTACTACTACCAAAAGAGAAAAAATTAAGCCCAACCGTAAAATTTTTATATGCCCCATAAGATAAACGAAAACTAGGAAAATCAGTATCGCTTAAAGCTCCTGAGGCAATTTGAAGACTTATATCTCCTTTACTTGAAATGTTATCGAAAGTGGCATACTCTGGTATATAAACATTGTTTGTTAGACCACCTATTTGGCTCGATAAGGAATTAAAAGTTATTAAACATAATATAACGCTAAGTGTCTTCAGGTATCTGTGGTGATTATTCAATTTCTGTTTGCTCTTCAAATATGACTAAAAATAGACAAAAAGTCCACCAAAGCACCTGCGCACTGGTTTATTAACATTTTTTTATGTCTATAAAGTACATTTATTGCTGTATTTAACATAAAATGCCCCTCATGAGCAAAGACTTCATAAAGGGCATTTTGGTTGGGTACAAATTAGATTTTATTTTATTATGAGCATTTTACGCTGTGCTTTATGCTCTTTTGTCTCTAGCGTATAATACACCAGTCCACTTATATCAAAATCTATAGCCTCAATATTAACTGCATTTAATCCTGCTTCAAAGTGGCCGCTTCTTTCTAACAATAGCTTTCCGGTCACATCAAATACCTTCAAAGTAGCCTCTGTGCTAGACGGTAATTCAAAGGATATCGAGGTGCTGTTTGTAAAAGGGTTGGGCGTATTTTGATGTAATTTAAACTTTGATGTTGTGTGAAGCGAGCTTTGTTCAAATTCAAGAGCTAGTCCCATAATATCTTCTACATTCTGATACGCCTCCGCTAAAGTAAACTCATCTACAAACCTAAATTCTTTACTCAAGGTAATTGCTTCTTTCGCCACAATCTTGACGGAGAATAAAATCTCATTATCTAAAACAGAAATCCCTTCTCCCATAACATGAAATGAAGAGGTTAATCGCCCTTCCTCTAATAGAGATTTTCCATAGTTTTGTTCCGCTATAGGTAACTCACCTGGAATAAAATCAACAATTTCTATCTTCTCAGGATCATAACCCAATGTATATTGAAATCCATTAATGTGTTCAAAATCAGATGCCTTGAAATCAATAATATATTCTTCATCTTGAGCTAGATTTTCATCCTCAATCTTAAAGTTTAAATCATTAGGAAAGTTTCTTCCTTCTACTTCATCCCCCGTCAATAAGAACAATTCATCTAGATTACCCATTTTTACAGCGATAAAGTCTACCTCACTTACATCATCTGTTATTTCTACATCTAAGAACAATGGATAATCTTCGTCCAATGGATTCGAACTATTTTGGAATTCATATTCTGAGGGTATGAATACCCAGGAATCGGCCTTTTCAAATTTAATAATCGAGAATAAAATCAATTGCCTCAATTCTACCATATCAAATACATCGATGGTGCCATCTAGATTTACATCAGCCGCAATATATTTATAAGGGCTATCTAAGAAATTAAGTTGTAGAACGTGATTAGCCATTAGTACTAAATCAAACGTGCTGATATATTGTGATACCTCATCTAACTTTTGAGGCTCTACTCTGTATTCCCCTGCTTCTAAATCT
>JALZVN010000022.1 GCA_023299965.1 Saprospiraceae bacterium
TGTCGATTAGAGGCGCCTTCTTGAGGATTTCTCTAAGTGTATATAATACTGCTGAAGACCTACAAGTCTTGGCAGAAGCATTGACTACATTAAAGCAAAATACTACCAAGGTCTAATCATTTATTGATGTAGACAGATGAGGTATTTATGTGTACTCTAATTTTATAATCCTTTCTATTTTTCACCTGAAAATATATCTATGAAAAATTTATTTGATGCTCAACAAACGAAAGAAACAATTTCTAGGATCGAAAACTTGACTCCTTCTACTAGCCCAAATTGGGGAAAGATGAATGTAGCTCAAATGCTAGCGCATTGCAATGTAGCCTATGATATGGCGCATACAAATCAATATTCCAAAGCGGGAGGGTTTAAGAAATTTATGCTAAAGCTGTTTGTGAAAAGAGCTGTTGTGGGCCCTAAACCGTACGGAAAAAATGGAAGAACTGCCCCGGAGTTTCTGATTACTGATGCACGCGAATTTGATCTTGAGAAAACAAAGTTGGTCAATTATCTAAAAAAGACTCAGGAGCTGGGGGCATCCCATTTTCACAATAAGGAATCCACTTCCTTTGGAGAATTAAGCAGTACGGAATGGAATGTATTATTTGCCAAACACTTAGACCATCATTTGACACAATTTGGGGTATAAAATGGATATCACAAGGCTTGAATGATATGAAGTCAAGTTTTCATTTTATAGACATAGCCCTTATGGATTTATCCATTTGATAATCTGTTTATTTGTCCCATTTTCATAGCTTTCAATTTTACCTGTGGAAATAAAGCCAATATGTTGTGCAGGCTAAGCTTTTTTCTTATTATTACTGTATAATTTACACTATGCTTCTGCCTTGAAAACAGCAATGAGCATAGAACTGACAACTATAATAAAACAATCAATATGGAATTTGGAGGAATAGACATGGTCGTACTCATTGGCTACTTATGTATCATGATGGGTATAGGCATCTGGTTTGCCTTTAAAGAGAAAAATGAAAGTGCTAAGGACTACTTCTTAGCATCTAGCTCACTTCCTTGGTGGGCAGTAGGGGGATCCTTGATCGCCTCCAATATTTCTACAGAACAGATATTAGGAATGAATGGCTCTGGCTATGTGATGGGATTAGCCATTGGAGCTTATGAGTTGTTGGCTGCTTTAACGCTCATGCTGGTTGCCAAATTTCTTCTACCTATTTTTATCGACAAAGGCATTTATACTATGCCTCAGTTTTTGGAGCACAGATTCAATAAAAATGTAAGGACGATAATGGCTTACTTTTGGGTAGCCTTATTTGTAGTAGTAAATATTACTACTGTACTTTATTTAGGAGCTTTAGCCATAGAAAGCATTATTGGCATTCCACTAATCGCAGGTATAGCTTGCCTTGTTGTATATTCTGCCACCTTATCCATATTTGGGGGGCTAAAAGCAGTAGTGTGGACTGATGTGATTCAGGTAGTAATATTGATTATTGGTGGTTTTACTGCATCCTTTATGGTACTTAGCTTTGTAGGAGGTGGTTCAGTGATGGGTGGTTTATCAGAGTTGTATATTCAAGCGCCAGGTCATTTTGATATGATTTTAGACAAGTCAAATCCTTCGTATTCTGCATTGCCAGGTATAAGTGTTCTTGTAGGTGGTCTGTGGATTGCTAATGTATATTACTGGGGAAACAACCAGTATATTATACAAAGAGCGTTAGCAGCCAAAAGTCTTCAGGAGGCGCAAAAGGGGGTGGCATTTGCAGCTCTTATGAAATTGATTATTCCATTCTTCGCAGTTATACCAGGTATTGCAGCCTATGTGATCTTGAAAGATCCTGCCGCATATGGCTTTACAGGGGAGGGAATAATAAAAAATGACGAAGCTTTTCCTTGGGTGTTGAACAATTTTGTACAAGTGGGATTCAAGGGGCTTGTATTAGCAGCCTTGATTGCCGCGATTGGGTCTTCTGTTAGTTCTATTGTTAACTCAGCTTCAACTATTTTCACACTAGATATTTACAAAAGTGCTTTTGTCAAAGACGAAAGTGATGAGCATTATGTAAAGGTTGGACGAATCGCTTCAGTAGTTGCTTTAGTAGCGGGTGCGATCATCGCTCCATTATTAGGCAGCTTGGGTCAAGTATTCCAATTTATACAAGAGTACACTGGATTTATTAGTCCAGGTGTAGTGGCAGTATTTTTATTTGGTATGTTCTGGAAAAGAACCACATCCTTTGCCGCGATGGCTGCGATATTGATCTCGATTCCACTTTCAGCGACACTGGCTTTTGCTATGCCAGAGCTTCCATTCTTGATGAGAATGGCTACTTGCTTTTCTTTAATCGTGATTTTAATCATATTGATATCTCTGTTTGGTACGACTAATACAGATGGTAAGCGCTCCAATGATAGTTCTTTCCGAGCTGGACTGATAGCAGTGGTTGCGCTCATTTCATTGCCTTCTGGTTTGAGAATATTGATGGGGGATGTCGATAATGTAGGGATGAGTATTGGTATTCTGGTCTTAGGGATGTGCGCTATTATCTTTGCCGCCCTATTGATGGAAAAGAAAGGAGACGATGCTAAAGCCATACAAGTAGAAACAGCGCTATTCAAAACGGAAAGCATATTCAACATTACCTTTGTTGTTGTGAGCGTTATACTTGTCGCTATCTATTATATGCTTTGGTAAATCATAGTATTTCTGTTGTAATTTGACTTTTGCAACATGGCGTATTAGCTTTGCGGACTCAAATTAAAGTAGCAATGGATCGGTCGAATGAAAATTCTATAAGTTTAAACAAGTATATCGCCAGTACTGGACGTTGTTCTCGCAGAGAGGCTGATGTACTGATCAAGGCAGGAAAAGTCCAGTTAAATGGTGCAGTAGCCAACGCGGGTAATAGAGTTTTTGACGGAGATGAAGTACTCATAGAAGGACAATCGCTAAATGATAAGCCCAAAGCAGTATATCTGGTCTTTAACAAGCCAAAAGGTATCGTTTGTACTACGGACAAGCGAGAAAAGGATAACATCATCGATTATATCAATTATCACCAAAGGCTTTTCCCTATAGGTAGATTGGATAAGCGCTCAGAGGGTCTGATTTTTCTTACCAATGATGGAGACATAGTCAATAAGATCTTACGTGCCGGCAATAAGCACGAAAAAGAATATATAGTCTCCGTAAAGCAACCACTTAGTCAGAAGTTTCTTAGCGATATGGCTAAGGGAGTACCGATTCTAGGCACCGTCACCAAGAGATGTGTGGTCGAACGCATCAATAAGTTCACATTTCGTATAGTATTGATACAAGGGCTCAATAGGCAGATTAGACGTATGTGCGAATACCTCGATTATGATGTATTAGCACTTCAGCGAGTACGTATCATGAATGTGCTATTGGGAAAACTACCTGTTGGTAGCTGGAGAGAATTCAGTAAAATGGAGCTGGAGATATTGATGGCAGATGTAGCAGATTCTTCTAAAATATCAGCTGCAGACACGAAGGACAAATAGTTTTGTAATAATTTTCCTAGTGGAGAATCCAAGGCATTCTCAATCCTTGTGCCATTCGTATCTACTTCTATTTGCATGAAGTCTTGAATAATTTGGAGCCCTAATTTCATATGCTATGGCTACACATTATACTCATTCAGTAGATCCAGGGTCTTACGAATCCCTTCCACCTCAGACAGTACATCTCCTTCATATTCTATCCCTATATAGCCCGTATAATTGGCTTCCTTAACTATTTGAAGCATCTTTCTATAGTTCGTCTTAGTTTCATTGCAAGACTTGTCAAAATCGTGGCTCTTGGCACTCACTCCTTTAGCGTAAGGCATCAACTCGGCGACACCTAGATATCTATTATATTCCTTTAGGCAGTCTCCACTCCAGCGTTTACCATTGGTTCTTTCTAAGCAGAAATTTCCAAAATCGGGTAGGGTGCCGCAGTTTTCAAGATTCACCTGTCTCATGACCTCACCTAGCCATTTACCGTCTGAGGAGTAACCGCCGTGATTCTCTACGACGACGTTGATACCATATGGCATAGCGTACTGCGCAAGTGCTCCTAAGCCAGATATAGCAGCCGATTGTACATCCTCGGCGCTGCCTTCACCAAAAGCATTTACTCGGATAGAATGACAACCCAAAGTCTTGGCCGCTTCTACCCATTTGTAGTGATTGATCACCGCCTCCTTTCTAGCCATATCATCCGTATTTCCCAGATCACCTTCCCCGTCCACCATGATGAGCAATTGCTTCACACCATGATCATTAGCTTGTGTATTCAGTTCTTTCAGGTAGGCCTTCGCAGTACCTTTATCAAAAAACTGGTTGACATACTCGATGGCATCTATTCCAAATTCTTCCTTGGTAAATTTCGCAAAGCCCAGATTATCTAATTTTCCAGCCTTCAGCATCCTGTGCAAAGACCATTGCGCTAGTGATACAGAAAACCAAGGTTCACTTTTAGGGGCAGTAGATTTTTTGGATGAACCAGCATTATCGGAGGTGCATGCAGACCAGCCAAGGAGACTAAGACCTAAGCCATATTTTGCGCTTTTTTCTATAAATCCTCTCCGTGAAGTATCCTTTGCTTTCATTACCTAGCGTTTGAGCTCCAATATATGATTTATTGATCATTTAGTGGCTTTTTAAAGGATTGGGCGAGTCCCCAGTCATACGCCTCACGGCTTTATGACTGCGGTCACGTCATCCGCTATTACCAAGCACTCTATAGTGTGGTTCAGCCAGATGCCTGATATGTTCTTCCAGACCATCTCAGTCATGGCTTCACACACACTATAGGGCACTTGATACCGCTTCTACCGTTCTCGCAACAGATCTGAGTGACTAATCCAATATTTGCTAAATATTATGCAAAAATTATATTTGGTGATATATAAGACAATTTTCATCACTTTATTTATGTTTGCAGCTTCATGGCTACAAAGTTTGCGTACTATCTTTTTTTATTGCCTTTATCTTACTTACCACAATTTGTGTTATACAGGTTTTCGGATCTAGTATACCTGGTGTTGGTCTATATCATCCGTTATCGAAGAAGTATAATAACCAGCAATATAGAAGGAAGCTTCCCCGGTAAATCTAGCGAAGAGCTTAAACAAATCCGCTTAGATTACTACAAGCATCTTGGAGATATTATTGTGGAGACTATTAGTAATTTTAGTGTAAGCAAAAAGTGCTTAGAAGAAAACTTTACTTTCGAAAATATAGATCTCATGGAAGATCTCTACGCTCAAGGTAAATCAGTAATAGTGATGGGAGGGCATTATGGCAATTGGGAAAGATATGCCATTGCCGTTGGAGATCAGACCAGGCATAAGCAATTAGCAATCTTTAAACCGTTCAAGAACAAATTCTTCGATCAAAAAATGAAGAAGGCTAGGGAGCGCTACGGTATTCAAATGATCTCCATGAGAATGGCCAAAAAGTATTTCATCAAGAATCCTGATGAATTGAAGTGCATCACCTTTGCTATGGATCAGTGGACCCCCAATGCTAAGCAAGCCTATTGGACAAAGTTTCTTCAAAGAGATACCTCTTTCTTTCCAGCTGCAGAATTATTAGCCAAAGAATTCAATTGGGCTGTTATATACTGTGGTCTAGAAAAGAAAAAACGAGGTCACTATCATGCGACTTTTGATCTAATATCTAATGACCCTCAAAATACAGCAGAAGGGGAAATAATGGAATCTTTCGTGAAAAAGCTCGAGGCTAGTATTCAAACCAATCCTCCACACTGGCTTTGGTCTCATCGTAGATGGAAGAAAACCAAAAAAGAGGTGTTCAATAGCTAGTTGGAATAAGCCAAATTTGCCTTTCATACTCAATTTACGATACGCAAATAGGCCTAACAAACTCATTGGTATGCTCAGCAAATACTTTGTATAATGAGTGTGATGATGCTCACGAAGCCGTAATATCAGGACAGTATAGGAATCCTTTGATAATATAGGTGGGACATAAATTCCTTATCTTAGAATATGCTTAGCAAAAACCAAATGCAAAGAGTACTGATCATTGGGAATTGTGCTTCTGGAAAGTCTACACTTGCTAAAAAGCTTCATGCGATTACCCAATTACCTATCATACACCTTGATCAACATTATTGGAATCCGGGATGGATTGAAACGCCTAAAGAAATGTGGGAAGCGAAAATTAAGGTCTTGAGCATGCAGGAATCTTATATCATGGACGGAAACTATTCTGGAACACTAGCCATGAGATTAAAACAATCAGATACATTGATATACCTTGAGCAAAACAGTCTAAAGTGCTTTTGGAGAGCCGTCAAGCGGATATTAAAATATAAAGGGCGAACTAGACCAGATATGCATGAAGGTTGCCCTGAGCGTTTCGATATTGACTTTTTACACTATATTCTTGCCTTTAGATGGATAGTAGGAGGGAGAATAGAGAAAATATTGGCTGCTAATGACTATTCTGCCGAAGTGATTCGTTTAAAAGATGATAAATCTGTTGAGGCATATTTAGAATCTCTATAAGATTATATCTTTGAGTACTTAATTTAAGAAGCGTACCATATCATGAATCAATATATTAAAGCAATTATACTAGGCATATTCCTTAGCTTGAGTTATGGACTTAGCGCCCAACCTTTTACTATGCAAGATAGTCTGAGAGGATCTATCACAGCAGAACGGGCATGGTGGGATTTGAATCATTACCATCTTAGCCTAGAGGTTATCATTGAGGACAAGTATATACACGGGAACAATCAAATTACTTACAAAGTATTGGATTCAAAACAAGTAATGCAGATTGACTTGCAGCGCCCACTCAAAATCACCAAAGTAACACAGAATGGGAAATTGTTAAAATGGGAATCAAAAGAAAATGCCCATTTCATTACCCTCCAAGAGAAGCAAATCATTGGTGAGATGAACACAATCACCGTGTTTTATGAAGGGAATCCCCGAGCCGCGGCTAGAGCTCCTTGGGATGGAGGTTTTAGTTGGAAGAAAGATGCCAACGATAATGACTTTGTAGCCACCTCCTGTCAAGGTCTAGGAGCTAGTGTATGGTGGCCATGCAAAGATCACATGTACGATGAGGTAGATAGCCTACTGTTGAGTGTAGAGGTTCCTATGCACCTTAGCGATGTTTCTAATGGCAGACTACGAAGCGTTAATTTTAATAAACAGAAAAAAACCAAGACATATAACTGGGCGGTAACCAACCCGATCAATAATTATGGGGTCAATCTAAACATTGGTGACTACGTCCATTGGGAAGAGAACTATAAAGGCGAAAAGGGTGGTTTAGATGTGAGTTATTGGGTACTAAAGGATAATGAAAGTAAAGCGCGTAAGCACTTTCAAGAAGTACCTCGAATGTTAGCGTCTTTTGAACATTGGTTTGGACCGTATCCTTTTTATGAAGATGGATTTAAATTGGTAGAAGCGCCTTATTTAGGAATGGAACATCAAAGTTCAGTGACTTATGGAAACCGTTTTAGGAATGGATACCTAGGTACAGACTTGAGTGGTACGGGCTGGGGTCTAAAGTTTGACTTCATCATTGTGCATGAATCTGGTCATGAATGGTTTGCCAATAATATCACGCATCGAGATATGGCAGATATGTGGATTCATGAAGGGTTTACGAATTACTCAGAGTCTATCTTTCTAGATTATCACTTTGGAAAGGAAGCTGGCCAGGAATATGTAAGAGGCTTACGTAAAAACATAGAACATCTAAAGCCATTGATCGGACCTAGAGACGTCAACTATCAAGGGTATCCTGGTGATGTTTATTACAAAGGCGCTAACATCTTGAACACCCTTAGAACTATTGTCAACGATGACGAAATATGGAGAGGACTACTCCGAGGTATGAATGAAAAATTTTATCATCAGACCATTAACTCTTCTGATCTAGAGGCATATATACAATCCTATTTAAAGTTAGATTTACAAGGTTTCTTTGATCAATATCTCAGACAGGCAGAAATGCCAATATTAGAATATTTTCATAGAGATGGGGAGCTGTTTTATAGATGGAATAATACCATTAGTGAGTTTGATATGCCTGTAGACATTAAATATGAAGATGGCAACTCACTTAGAATATTTCCTGTCGTCAACTGGGAAAGTATAAAGGTTCCTGATACTGCATTTGAGGTAGATCCCAATTACTTAATCGCTACTTTTAAGTCCGCTCAGTAGGGAGGAGTTTTATTTATTTTTTGAGTTTCTTTTTCTTCTTACGGGGACTTGCTTTCGCTAATGGATTGAAGTCAAGACACAATTGTATCCAGTAAGCTAAATCATCATCCATGTCCACTCCATCTGGGGTGACGAAGATATACCCTCGCATGGGTCTGCCTGTAAAATCCATAGGTAGGCATTCTAGCTTTTCTATAACGTTTTCATAGGCATCTTCTCCTATTCGAGCCATCAGCAGTTGATCACCAAATTTCTTGTCAATATGAATGCCACAGAGCATCTTATTGTCAACAAAAAAGATGCGACCGCCCATCATATTTCTTTCAGAAAAATCTATTCCCTTGTCTGTCAGAATATTTCCGATTCTCTCTGCAGTGTATTCGTCGTAAGCCATTCTATAATATTATATTTAGCGGATCACTATTGAGTAGTCAATAATAATGAAAGCTAAAATAATAGTGATAGGAATAAAAATAAATTTTGAATATATTCTTCGCGTGAGTGATAGCAGCGATATGAAAGATACTAGACTGCCATGAAGCTACATTCTAGAGTAGCACGAAGAGGAACGATGAGAGATGCTATAGATGTATTAGCTGAATAGCTGTAGAGTAGCTTGAATACAAGCGTATAGCACGACCCTTGGGCGAGGGTAGGGAGGATAGCCGAAAAGGGGCACGCCCAAAAATATCAATAGTTGAGGCTACACTAAATCCTACTGAAATACTCTAATGTAGTCTACGATCATGTGCTGTGGAAACGGTGTAGTAGAAGTCGGGGATCCCGGCCAATTACCTCCAACGGCCACATTAAAAATGAAAAAGAAATCTTCGTTGAATGGATAATTTTGTGGTTCTGTATTTTCTGGTCTAATTTCGTGAACGAGTTGATTGTCTCTTAGTACTTGTACATGATCTTCTTCCCAAACTAATGAGAAGATGTGAAATTCGTCATTGAAAATTTCGTTATTGGTAAGGGCAGAACCGCTTCCTTCAAACATGTGCTCTGGAAAAGAATTTCCATAATGGAAAGTCCCATGAACAGTACCAGGATCTGAACCGATCAATTCCATAATATCCATCTCTCCACAAGCCGGCCATCCTACTTGATCAATATTAGCACCAAGCATCCACAATGCTGGCCATAAACCTCTACCTGTAGGTAAGACAGCACGAATATCGACACGACCATATTTTACCTCCACTTTGTCTTGTGTAATGATACGAGAAGAAGTGAATTGGTTAGATCCAACTTGCTCCGGTCTAGCTTCTATGATTAGGTAATCATTATCTCTGAAGCTGACATTATCTCTTTGATAAAATTCTAATTCATTGTTACCCCATCCACATATATTAGGGCATCCATTTCCGATTTCAAAAGTCCAATCTGATTCATTTAATTCATTCGTTTGAAATTCATCTGACCATACTAATTCCATATCTGGATAACTCATAGGAGAAGTTTCTCCACCCGGGATAACCAAATCTCCAATACTATTATCATCGTCGAAAATAGTAATGGTTGTATTGGCTTCATCAAAACTTCCAGCTGAGCTAAACAGTCTAACCTGAAAAGATTCTGTCTCTTCGTTTAGCAAATCACCAAGGATTGTCAAAGGGAAATCCTTGTTGCTTTCTCCTTCCGTAAATACTAATTGAGTAGCGGAGATCGCTTCGAAATCTTCATCGGCAATAGCAGTGCCATCTACCAATTCATAAGTAAGTACAGTAGTGGATGTGACTGCCTCCTTGAAACCAACTCGTATATTAAGTACTTTAGCTTCAGTCCCTTCTGTAATATCATAATTTATGATATTTAATTCTGGACCAGTAAGTACTGGCTGAGTATTGCCTTCATCTTCTGATGAGCAAGTCCAAAGAAACATTGGCATTAAAACTAAGAGAAGAAACTTTTTCATTAGTAATTATTTTTTTGATATACTCTAACGTAATCTACAATCATTTTTGCAGGAAGCATACTGTCATCTAAGCCCATTGTACCTCCCCAGTCACCACCATAAGCAATATTGAGGATGAGGTGAAATTTTTGATCAAAAGGCCAAGATTTAAAATCTTTTCCTTCATTCTCAAAAGTGAAAACTTTTTCGTTATCTACAGAAATAGTGTAGTGATCAGGCATCCATTCAACACTGTATATGTGAGATTCGTTGTAGACGTCATCCATAATGATAGAATCACTTTTGTGCGTCCCAATCGAGTGGTGATAATCTAAAGTATGCGCCGTACCATAAATCACGTTTGGTTCATAACCAACGTTTTCCATGATGTCAATTTCTCCACTGTGTGGCCAGCCCTTGTACCGATCTTCAGAAGATAACATCCAAATAGCAGACCAAACCCCTTTACCAGAAGGCAATTGCGCCTTAATGTCAATCTTACCATACATCCAATCTCCCTTTTTCTTGGTGACTAGACGTGCTGAAGTGTATTCATTGTTGAGCATTTGTTCTTTGTGTAACTCTATGATTAGATTTCCATTTTTTACTCGAGCGTTCTTTTCTACTTCTTCCGTATAGTATTGCAGTTCATGATTTCCCCAACCACATCCAGCAGGTTTGTCACATGAGTCTCCCACGTCGTAGCTCCATTTTTCTGGATTAGGAAGACCTTCGTAATCAAATTCATCTGACCAAACCAGTTGGTAGTCATCTGAGTCTATCTCTACTGCTGCATCATCTATATTCACTAAACCCATGTAGAGTGCGGTGAAAAAAACAAAAAGGAAAAGTAAGATATAACTAGAGTAAGATTTCAAAATTAATTGAGTTTTAAAAAGAGGTGATTGATTAAATGATATAATCAATCACCTCTAAAAGTATATTTAAGTAAGCTTATTCAGTGATTAATGTAAATGTCCACCATGCTCCACCTACTTGACCTTCACTAATGTCAACAGTAAGTCTAAGGATCTCTCCGTCTGCTCCGTTCACATAAGATAATACCTCATAAGTAACAGATCCATCAGCTACGACAGTACTTGCATCTTGGTGTTCTCCACCGTTAAAAGCTTTTGGCAAAGCAATAAATGCTCCAGTACCCGTAACAGTCAAGAATGCTGGCGCATCTCCATCCGCTTCAGTAACGACAAAGGCATGGTTAGCTGAAGTCCAAACTTCTGCACCACCCATAAGAGCTGACTCATCTACGCAACCATCAGGTGTAATACCCATGTAAGCTTCTCCCCAAATATCACCGTTAGCATTGTATCCAAATGCTCCAGCGTTGTCGAAAGTAAACTCATCGTTAAATGCACATGCTCTAACGTTTATATCGTCCTCATTTGTAGCAAACCATTCTCCAGACCCTTTCCCAGGACCAACAGATAATGCTCCAGACCCTGGATTTAATCTCCAAGTTTTAGCTGATCCACCGTGTAATGCGTTTGCGCTAAATGATTGAGAAGTAATAATGATTTCAGTAGAAGCAGTAGACGTTCCGTCAGCATTAGTAGCTGAAAGAACTACTGTATAAGCTCCGTCTGCTGCGTATGTGTATACTGGAGAATCCTCAGTAGAAGTACCAACACCATCACCGAAGTCCCAAGAGAAACTATCAGCGTTGTTAGATGTGTTTGTGAATGTAACTGTGTTACCATCTATAGAAGACTCAAATCCTACTTGAGGCGCTGCACCAGGTAATTCTGGTTCCAATGAAGGGTCATCATAAGAAACTAGAGTAAAGCTCCAGTATCCTCCAGCAGCGTCTAATGTAGTTTCTAGAACCATCATATCAACACCGTTATTATCTTCAAGTGATACGATGTCATAGACTACAGAAGTCTGAGGTGAAGTAAACTCAGCACCTGTACCTACTTTAGGAAGTCCTACGTGCGCACCAAGCCCATTTACAGTCAATGTATTATTCGTGTTATCAAAATCAAAAGTATATGTATTAGAGCCCCATGCGCTGATGTCAGCCCCGTCAATATTAACCATATTAGAAGCTACCGTTTCGTCAACACAAGCTCCAGCCAAGTCATCAGCCCATATGCCAAAATCAGCAAATACAGATCCGAATGTATTGTATGTATATGAACCATCCGCACCAAAGATATATTCTTCCTCCATGATACATGGTCTAGAACCAATAGGGTCGCTTAATCCTAAGGCCCACCAAATCTGTGATCTGTCTTGAGGACCTACTAAGATAGGAAATTGATCACCTGCAGAAATATCTCTAAGTAGTTTCCATGTTTTAGTTTCTGCGCCTGTGATAATTCTCAATTGTGCATTAGGATCAGTTACATTAACATCTCGAACAGAAACATTAGTACCTGCAGCACCAGTAGCTGTTAATTCTACAGTAAAGCTACCTTCAGTTGAATAAGTGTAAGATGGAGATTCCTCATTAGATGTACCAACACCATCACCAAAATCCCATGCATAAGTTTCAGAATTGATTGATTCGTTTACGAAGTCAAAAGTAAATGCATCATCAGCACTTTGCACGGCTGTAAACCTAGCTCTTGGTTCTTCAGTAGTTGTTGCTCCTGAGCCTGTATCTTCATCGTCAGAGCAAGCAAAACATACTGTAAGTATCAAAAGGAACCCAAACAGTTTAGTTAAATTAAGAAAGTTCATTTTTCGAATTTTTAATTTTAATAATATGTACAATAATAGTTATCTATATTAGTAGCCTGAGTTCTGGATAAGAACTCCGTTGCTTAAATCAATTTGTTGTTGAGGAATAGGGAAGAGTCTTTGAAAATCTTGGTATCCTGCATCACCTAAAACCTCAGCTCCTCGACCTTGTCTGATCAAGTCAAAATATCTAATTCCTTCTAAGCCCAATTCCACTCTTCTTTCATGATAGATATCGGCTAATAATTGGCTTCCAGAACTAGTTACTTCAGGTAATGGCTGAACACTTGTTCTACTTGCTCTTTCTCTTACTGCATTAAGTGACGTTCTGGCTAGACCTTCATTGCCCATATTAAAGGCTGCCTCTGCGTGCATTAATAATACGTCCGAATACCTGATAATTCTATCATTAGATTCCCCATTTTGTGATGGATCTCCAATGTTGATCTCCTCATGTTCAGATCTACTTACAAAGAATTTTCTAGGGTAATAATCATGATCGGCACCGGCTGCCAATTTTGTGAATACACCACGATCACCCATAGTGTCACCCACCATAAATACTGAAGCATTTAATCTAATATCTCCAGTTTCAAACTCATCCACAAAATCTTGGGTAGGAATATTGAACCCCCATCCACCAAAAGCGCCTCTCGCGATTTGGTATACATTTGCTAAATTACCTTCATTAGAACCATTCACGTTACCCCAGAATCCTCCACCTAGTGGTGAACGTTGAATTTCAAATACTGAGCCTGCGCCGTTTTCTCCAGATTTTTTGAATATGTTTTCATAATCTTCAGTTAGAGCGTATTCTCCAGAATCAACTATTTCTTCAGCTACTGCTAAAGCATCTGGCCATTTGTTTTGATAGACATAAGACCTCAATAGTAGCCCTTGAGCGGCTCCTTTAGTTGCTCTACCGAGTGAAGATAATGGATACTGGCTCTTTAAAGGCAACACCTCAGCAGCAGCCATTAAATCTTGCTCGATAAAATCCCAAATGAGCGCTTCTTCTGTGTTTGGCTGATTGTATTCACTAGGTGCTAGAGTACGATCTACTAATGGAACATTTCCAAATATAGTTACTAGATCAAAGTAATAGTATGCGCGCAAGAAATGTGCCTCCGCTATTAGTCTTTTTCTTAAATTTTCATCGAAGTTTTCATCTTCTATGGCAGGTACGTTTTCTAGAACTAAATTGCATCTGTAAATACCGATATAATCTGCGGTCCAATTTGCATTCAGGTGGATATTATTTGGAGTTCCTAAAAAGGTAGATAGTTCTTCCAACTGTGGTTGATCGGTAACCCCTGAACCCCCTTTGATGGCGTCATCAGAAGCGAAATCACCTATGAACCATCTAAAGTGATATACCTCGTTTGTGTAATTGTACTGCAGTGGATCATAAGCTGCAGTTACTGCGTTAACTGCGTCTCCCTGCGTCTGATAAAAGTTAGATTCAAGTTCTCCTACAATAGGCAACTTGTTCAATTCATCTTCACAAGAAAAAAATCCTAAGAAGAGTGAGCTAGCGAAAAGTGCAAATATTAATTTCTTCATTTGAATATATTTTAGAATTGAATATTTAGACCTGCAATGAAAATCTTTGCTTGTGGAAATAACCCACGGTCAATACCAAAATTTAAATTATCATTAATCTCGTTTCCAAAAGGATTTGCTTTGCCAATCTCAGGGTCTAAACCAGTGTAGTTGGTTATAGTAAATAGATTTTGCGCAGATACGTAGAAACGGAATTTTTCCATTTTAACTTTTCTTGTAATTTCCTTAGGTAAAGTGTAGCCAATTTGAACATTCTTTAGTCTTATGAATGATCCATCTTCAACATAATAATCAGAGAATCTGAAGTTCTGATTTACATCTGATAAACTTACCTTCGGTTGTGTGTTTGAAGGATTTTCTGGAGTCCATCTATCTAATCTATCAACTGTTTGATTACTCACTCTCAAGTCATTTCTTGTAGTTGCATTTACGATTTCATTTCCTTGTGTGCCATTGATGAAAGCACTAAAGTCAAATCCTGCAAAATCAGCCGATAAACTGATACCGTAATAAAAGTCTGGGTATGGACTTCCTAAAAATGTTTGGTCTTGATCGTTTAAGACACCATCACCATTAACATCTTTAAATCTAAAGTCGCCGGGTGTAGCACGTGGCTGTAAAAGTACACCGTCATCACTCACATATTCTTCCACTTCAAATATGTTTTGGAAGATGCCATCAGTCTCATATCCATAGAAGTATCCGAGTGGTTGTCCCACTTCAAGCCTCGTAATATTTCCTCCAACACCTTGATTGAATCCAGCGCTAAAAGGGCTAGTGAATTGACCTAAACTAATTACTTCGTTTTCAATAAATGAAATATTGAATCCTACATCGAAATTGAATTTGTTGATAGAGTTTCTATAGTTGAGGGCTAATTCTAATCCTGTATTATTGATTGAACCTACGTTTTGAAAGGGTGGGGAAGAAGCGTTAATGCCCGATCCTGCGGTAGCTAAAATAGTAGCTGGTATCAATAAATCATCTGTTACTTTGATGAAGTAATCAGCAGTAAATGTTAATTTATCTTCCCACAATCCAACGTCAATTCCAAAATCAGTTTGTGTACTAACTTCCCATTTTAAATCTGGATTGGCTGGAGTAGCGGCTACTTCGCCAAGGCTAATAACTTGCTCATCTCCAAAAACGTATCTCACAGGATCAATCACAGATGTAAATCCAAAATCATTAAGGCTAGATTCATTACCATTCTGTCCCCAACTTGCTCTTAATTTCACATAGTTTATTTGCTCAGGAAGGCTTAGGTCTTTTGTCAATAACCAACCACCAGAAATAGCAGGAAATACAGCAAATCTATTGTTCTCTCCGAATCTTGAAGAACCATCTCTTCGCAATGAAGCAGTTAGGAAAAATTTGTCTTGATATTCTCCAATAAATCTGCCGAAATAAGAAAACAAAGTTGATTCGGTCGTAAATTCAAAAGCTGAGATATTGTCTCTATTGGCTTCAGTAACTGTTTGGTTGGTTATGAATGCATCTTCAGGGTCATTAGACGGAAGGTCTGCTAAGCCAATACCAGTTAAAAAGAAAAAACGATCGATAAATGAAGTTCCTGCTAGTAAGGAGAAGTTAAAATCATTCCCTTTGTCAAATTTATATTCTAATATATTTTCAAGGAGTAGATTTCTAGTTCTTTGGTTTTGCTTACTGACACTATTTTGATCTACTCTTTCATGTACGAAGGCACCAGTAGGATCTAAGTCATAGGAAGGGGCGAAATTAAATATTCTAGAAAAATTATGATCTAAAGAACCATTTGACCTGAAGAATAATCCTTCGAATAGTTCTAATTCCCCACCAATAGAACCAATAATTCTATCTGTCGTAAAAATACTATTGGTAACTTCAATCCTATTGACTGGATTTTTAATATCACCCGTCACGAATCTAGAGAAGTTATTTGTACCATCTTCTTTACGTACAGAGGTAATAGGGTCGATATTTAAAGCGAAAGCTACTGGAGAAGCAAATTCATTATTTTCAGGAAGGGCTGATCTAGAAAAGTGCGTATAGTTTACGTTACTTTTGATTTTGAACCAATCGGTTACCTGGCTTGTAGATTTAAATCTGCCACTATATCTCTCAAACTCAGCTTTTTCTAGACCAACGATACCTTGTTGATCGTAATATCCTCCTGTAATACCGTAAGTCGTATTACCTCCTGATCCTAAAAAAGAAATTTGGTGAGATTGGATAGGAGCATCTACAAAAATCTCTTCTTGCCAATCTGTTCCTTCTCCTAGTGTACTTGGATCAGGTATATTTAATGGATTGCTTTCATTAGCTTCTAGTATCAGGGTTGCGTATTCTTGGGCATTCAATAGATCAACGGTATTTGCTACAGATTGTGTACCGATGTAGGAATCAATGGAAATGGTACCACTTGACCCCGTTTTTCCTTCTTTTGTAGTTATAATAACTACTCCATTGGCACCACTAGTACCGTATATAGCAACTGAAGCTGCATCCTTTAAAACGGAAATAGATTCAATGTCGCTTGGATTAAGAAAGTCTACTGCATCAAGCCAAACTCCATCTACTATATATAATGGATCACTATTTAGAGGAGTTCCTACACCACGAATTTGTACAGAGAAGGCGTTTCCTGGCGAACCGGATGATTGTGTGATCTGTACTCCAGAAGATTTCCCCTGTAGCGCTTGTTCAACTCTGAAGTTTGCTGATTTGCCAATTTCTTCAGCCCCAATTACCGATACGGCACCGTTAATTTGACTTCTTTTTTGGGTACCATATCCGACCACAACTACCTCATCTAACAAAGTGGATGCTTCAGCTAGGCTTACATTCATAGGAGAACTAGAAACGGCTGCTAATTCAAGGTCTTTATACCCTATATAAGAGAATAAAAGCAGTGATCCTTCTGAGCTAACCTCTAGATTGAATGATCCATCAAAATCAGTGATGGTGCCATTAGAGGGATTACTCTGCTCAATTACACTTACTCCTATTAATGTCTCAGCAGTATTTGCATCGCTGATAACACCGCTGATATTAACTTGAGCATGTATAAAATTAATTGAGAAAAGGAATGCTAACAGTATAAGAAATGGTCTGCTAGCGCGAAAAAGACTTTGAGTAGTTGTAGATATTCTAAAACCCATTTTGAATGTTATTATTATAAATCAGGATGGCTTTTTGTGCTATCCCAATTTTGTTAGTGTGCTGTAAATATATATACAAAAGCTAATACTTGCTACTTTTAAGCTTCATTATAACTACTCACTTTGATGTTTTTACACTATAAAAACATTATATTTATACTATTTTACTACTCATATGGCAAAATTAGACACTCATAGCTCATTTTTGATGCTTTTGTTCGCAATAGTGTTTGCTTTTCAAGCAAACACCCAAGTTAGCGTTATGGAAAGTCTTGGAGTACCCTTTGTTGATTCTTACGATAATGAAATTTATAGAGCGGGTGTTCAAAATTGGGACATTTCTCAAGATGAACTGGGACTGATATATATCGCGAACAATGATGGTATGTTGGTTTATGACGGATCTGAATGGACAACTTACAGGTTACCTGACAAAACACTTACGAGGTCATTAGCTATCTCAAATAATAGAATCTATATAGGTGGTCAAAATGAATTTGGTTACTTTAAAAATGAACTTGAAGGTGGGTATGTTTTTACTTCTCAAGCTGAATTGTTCGATGAGAAATATAGGGATTTTGAGGATGTGTGGGATATGCACGCTACTGAAAACGTTATTTGCTTTCGTTCGAGTTCAAGAATATATTATATAATAGACGGGAAAGCTAGCGTATTTGATAAGGACAAGGTAAAGTTTTTAACGCTTTTTGAAGATACCTTTTACGCCCAAACTACGGATGGAAAGCTACTGCAGTTTGCTAATGGAATCTGGACTGAGCTAGTCATAAATGGAGTTACACACCTAGATATCAAAGGTATTTCTTCACTAAGTGACGGATCGCTTTTTATTCTTAGTCAATTTAAAGGAGCGTTCACCTATACCAATGGAAGTCTAGTGCCTTGGGATAATCCATACAACAAGACGATTATAGAAGCTAGAGGTCAGCAAGTCACCAAAATTAATGATGATGTAATTGCGATTGGAACCGCAACGTCTGGTATTTTAATAATGCATCGTGATGGTTTTATTTTGTCAATGATAGGGATTGAAGAAGGGCTAATTAGTAATAAAATTCAAGCCTTATTTGTTGACAATTCGCTTAATCTTTGGGTAGGAATGAATAAGGGAATTTCACTGGTGTACACTAATTCTCCATTTACTAGAATAACGCCTGATATTGAACAAGGAGGAATAGGGTATAGCACAGTGATTCATAATGAAAATTTGTACGCTGCAACAGATAATGGGGTATATTATAAACCATTAGCGGAACATTCTAATGAAGCTAGTAGTGTACCCTTTAAAAAAGTCAAAAATTCAGATGGACAAGCTTGGGGACTTGATCTTGTGCGTGATGAATTGTATTTATCACATAATAGAGGAGGCTTTATTATAGATGAAGACCAAGCAACACAAATCTACGATAAGAACGGACTATGGCTGTTTCAAAGTGATTTGAGATCTGCATCAGATGTAATCATAGGTGGGTATGAAGGAATATTCTCTGACTTTACTTTGTCTGATGATATAAGTAAAATCCAACCTAAGGATAATTTAAATGAATCTTCTAGATTTATTGTCCAAGAAAATGAAAATCTGATATGGGTGGCTCATCCGTATAGAGGGATATTTAAAATCAAAAGGTCTGATAATTCAGTCGAATTATTGGGTGCTAACAATGGTCTACCTTCGGACCTCCATAATCATGTTTTTAAAATAAATAATCAACTGTTATTTTGTGGAGAGACAGGAATCTACACCTACAATCAAAACAGCAATTCTTTTAGTCGTAACACTGAATATGATTCTTATTTTGATAGCAATGAAAAAGTGAGAAGACTTTATGCATCACCTAATGGTGATATTTGGTTCATAACTAGTCGTGAAGTAGGAGTTTTGAAAATAAGTGATCTAGGACTCAAAAAAGAGGTTGAAAAAATAGTCTTTCCATTTCTTAGATCACAAATGAATGACGGGTTTGAGAACATCTATATACACGATAGTGACAATGTTTTTATCAGTACGATTAAGGGTTTTGTACATTATAATGCCAATAGAAGTCTTCGTGCCGAACAAAGTCAAAAATTGGTATTAACATCATTGGTTACAGATAAATCTAGTAATAAAATTGAAACTAATGTATATAGTACGATCAAGAAAAATAGGGGAGTGGCTCCCCTAGAATTACCTCTAAACGCTCAGTCTATTAGATTCGATTTTAATGTTATTAATTATAGTTTGGATAGATCTTATACATATAGATGGAAGTTAGATGGTTTTGATTCCAATTGGACAAGATGGTCATCCGAACAGACCAAGGAATATACTAATCTAGATAATGGAAATTATGATTTCCATCTTGAAGCAAGACGTGGAGATGGAAAATATTTATCCTTGGTACAGTCATTTCAAATCCAAGCTCCATGGCATACTAGTTTTGCAGCAAAGATTTGCTATGCTTTATTAGCCGCTGTCTTAGTGTATATACTATTTGTTCGAAATAGACAACAGTACGTAAAGCTTAAAAATCAGGTCGATCAAACTGTACGTTATAGTAAGGAAGAAATTAAAAGGATAGAAAACGAACGTATAAAATCGGAATTAGAACATAAAAAGAGAGAACTCATTTCAACGACCTTAAATCTTGTAAAGAAAAATGAAACGTTTCTAGCGCTTAAAAATAATCTTCTAGAAATGAAGACGTATGCTAATGATGAAAGAGTTCAAACCAAAATAAGATCAACATTACGGTTGTTGGATCAAGAAGAATTGAATGCGCAAAATTGGGAACAATTTATGTTTCACTTCAATGAACTGAACGGTGATTTTGTAGAACGCTTACAGACAACTTATTCCAATTTAACTCCAAAGGATATAAAAATGTGTACGTATCTTAAAATGAATTTATCTTCAAAAGAAATCTCACAATTACTAAATGTTACGATACGTGCAGTAGAAGCTAGTCGTTATAGACTTCGAAAAAAAATACATTTAGATTCTAAAGAAAACTTAAATGAATTCTTTATGCGGTATTAATTTCTATGTCACAGTATAGCAATGTATAAGCCACTACAATATACCCATAATTTATGTTATGTTAAGTAG
>JALZVN010000023.1 GCA_023299965.1 Saprospiraceae bacterium
ATAAATGGGAATCCTAAGCAAAAAGCTAAGTATGGAAATTTGTTGGGCGAGTTTGATCAGCTGTATAAGGACATTGAGCCCTATGCTTTGAGTAAGGATTATTTTGACGAGGTGGTATTTAGAAATGTAGAGATTTTACGTGCGGCTGGATTAGCGGGAAGGATGGTGTCTGCGTTTGAAAGTAATGGTGCGGCTGGATATGATAACATGAAGGCAAGATTGAAGTCGGGTTTCTTTGATGGTTTTTATAAAGATTATCGACCAGAAATCGATCAAGAAGTTTTTGCTGCTTTGATGAAAATGTATAAAGAAAATGTGCCTTTCAAAGGCTTGACTTCTCCAATGGATAAGATGATGGGGATGAGAGATGGCTCTGGGGATTTTGGTGCATTGGCGGAAAAATTATACAGCAGCTCCGTCTTGACTAAGCAGGCTGATTTTGAAAAAGTGATGGCTATGAACGCGAAGGAAGCTGCTGCAGCTATCAAGGCAGATCCATTGTATACCTTTTCTAAAGAAATGGATGCTGCCTACAGAGATATTGTAGAAGGAAAATATAATGCCTACAATGAGCAAATTTCTGAAAAACAAAGAATGTACATGGAAGGATTGATAGAGGTTTTTCCTGAAAAGAAATTGTACCCAGATGCCAATAGTACAATGCGTATCACCTACGGAAAGGTCAACGGCTATACGCCAAGAGATGCCGTGCGCTATACTCCAGTTACATACTTGGATGGTGCTATGGCAAAGTATAAACCTGGCGATTACGAATTTGATATGCCTGCCAAGTTGATAGACTTATATGAAAAGAAAGATTATGGTCGCTACGCTGCTGAAAATGGTAAAATGCCTATCTGCTTCATCGGGACTAATCACACTACAGGGGGTAACTCTGGAAGCCCAGCTATCGATGCGAATGGGAATTTAGTGGGGCTTAATTTTGATAGAGCTTGGGAAGGAACCATGAGTGATATCAACTACGATGCTTCTATCTGTAGAAACATCATGGTAGATGCGAGATACATTTTATTCATTGTGGATAAGTATGCTGGTGCAAGCCACTTGATCAACGAGATGTATTTGGTGACTCCTAAGAAGATGGCAGCAGTAAATCCAACGCCTCCGATCATTCCTAAGGATACAAAGGCAAAGAGTAAAAAGAAGGGTAAGAAAAAATTGAAAAGTACTTTTAAGTAACAATGGTTCGGTAATAAATGCTAAATCGATGCCATGCAGCATGTTTTAGTAATACTGTGCATTTTTGCGGCGCGATAATAATCAGTCAGGTAGCAAAAAGTGATTTAGTATTTTTTAAAAATTACCGAACCATTCAGTAATATAAGAGTATACTTTTTAAATATAAGAGAAGAGGCTGTATTAGTAAATACAGCCTCTTTTTTTATTATATTTATATCATGACAGCAAAAGAAAAATTTGACCATTTAGCTACAAGCTTACCTGGATGTAAGCCTGGAAAAATGTTTGGGAAAGAATGCATTAAGGCACCCAATGGAAAAGCACTCGCTATTTTCTTTCTTGATGATATGGTTTTTAAGTTGAAAGACGAAGCACACGACGATGCGATGGCTTTGGATGGTGCCTGTATTTTTACGCCTGCAAAGGGCAGACCGATGAAAGGCTGGGTGCAATTATCTTTTGATTATGTTGATCAGTGGGAAACGTTTGCAGGCCTGGCCTGTGATTATGTATCGGCTTTGCCTGCTAATAAAAAGAAGTAGATTATAATTTTTAAATGATTTCTTTCAGGGGTGAGGTCTGTGAAGGTTGATTGATGTAACTTTCCCACCAACCCTTTCTCTATTCCACACCAAATTTTTCCCTTTTAAATTCTACAAAATAGCTATGGAGCATTATAAAAATAGCTTGGTAAAATTACTTTGAAATTAACCAACCTTAAGTATTCAAGCTGATATTCGAAGACAAGCAGAATCGTGTTCGTATATATGTTATGGACTAGTCCGATGCTATTTTTAAATTTTTATGTTTTTTTTGCAACGCAAGACATCCTAACCATATCTACATGTTAACCAAGTGTACAAACCATTAAACCATTAAAATATACTTTGATTGATTATTGAAGTCAATAGTTTTTTAAAGTAGTTTGTTTTTTTTGATTTATTAACACAAAAAGAAATACCTATGAGTAATTTAAGCCTATTTTTAAAAGCTATTCTTTGCATTTTATTCAGCTTTACACTCTTATCAAATAGTGCATTTTCAAGTGAAACCCCCGAAACTATACAGTCTTCTAACAACTGTGAATATGCCTTAGAACTTAGCCTATTTCAGGAAGATACTTCTCCAGGACAATATGATTTTTACACCGTTGTAGCTACATTGGATAATGTAGGACCAGAGTCCATAGGTGATATTTTGATTGACTTTGCCAGACCTGATGGAGTAGTATATAATGCTAGTGACCCCTTTAATCTTTCACACGGTAGTTTCACTCCCCACGGCTCTGAAGAGTGGGGAATAGAGAATTTGGAGCCAGGAGAAAGAGCTACCTTGACTGTAACTTATTTCCTTCTTTCCGAAGAGGCTCCGATAGCAGATATTGATATTGTTAGCTGTTTTGGAGACAGTGGTTTTGGTTTTGCGGATTTAAGCATCTCAGGTCTAAGGGTACAAAATCCAGAGGTCTCAACAGGAGATATACTAGATTACAATTTTGAATTATCCAATGTGGGAAATGTAGATGTGGCAAGCAGTTTTTCAGTCAAGTCTTGGATATCTGTTGATCCGTTTTTGTCAAGTGATGATATACAAGATGGTACAATAATTACAGGAAGCTTTGCTAGTGGATTTAGAGTTTCTAATGTGCCTGGTGCTTCTACAATCAATGAAAATATTGAGCCAGGAGAATATTATCTTATCGTTAAAGTAGATGGAGATGATCAAGTATTTGAAGCGGATGAAACAAATAATCTTGTAGTTTCTAGTATAGTTGTTGTAGAAGCATTTATCCCTGTGCCTACGTCGGAAGAATGTGTAAGTGATATGATGCCTGGTAGTTTTCTCTGCAGCAGTACTGGTCCAGAGGGTGAATTAGTAATACTTACCAACGATAATGGGGACATTGTTGAAAATCGGGTCAATAGTCTAGATCAAGTAAATTCAGAAATTATAGGAACGGAATCCCCTGAAGTACTCTATCAATTTAGACAAGGTCAATTTATAAAATTTGTTGGTAGAGATATTGAGTTTGAAATGCCTATACCAGAACAATTGTCAAATGAATATCACCTCGGTCATGCAATTATTAAAACAGGTAGTGGTTTCTTAACGCTTGCATACAAGAAAGCGGATAGCGGTGTTCAGACCTTTGATGAATTATTTGCTGTGCGTACTGATGAGGACCTTATCCCGATAGAATCAAAATTTCTTACGGAAGGAATTGGGAATGGAATTCCCTCTGGTGTTATATC
>JALZVN010000024.1 GCA_023299965.1 Saprospiraceae bacterium
AAATCTGCATCAAAAGAAATTTGAAATGATCCATTATTAGGATTTGGAAATATGTCAATATCTGCATCCACCAAAAAGCTCGTGGATACGGTAAGACAGTTTATTACATCAGGATTATTTGGATCATTTAGGCTAAAATCAAAAGGAATCAATATGAAGCCCTCGTTTAGGCAGATTTCATTAAAATCTGATAGGAAACCATATATAAATGTGGCTTCCCCGGTTTGCTGTCCTGGATAATGCTGTTGAATCAAATCTGTGGTGATTTCTAATTCGTTAACTCTTCCATTTGTTGCTACGATACTTGAAATTAAAATTATTCTTTCATCAGAATTATTTAAGACCATCCATTGCTCTACTGCAGGGACACTTCCATCCTCAGGAATGGCTTCGAGAGTGAGGCTAGCGTTTTGACAATTTATTTCATCTATTCCAGCGCTAGTGATTCCTAAAGCGACGGGTACTGGATCGACTACTACTAGTTCTACATCACTGCATAGTGTGCAACAAGTTGCATCATCTAGGATAGTGAGTGTATGTATCCCTGGACTAGTGAAAAAGTTTCCTTCTAAAGTACCTCTTACAAAGCTATCTGAAATTATTTCCCCGCTGGTACTAGCTATAAGCTCTCCATTAGGATCTTGCCAAAGAAAAGTAAACTCTCGTGATGTGCTATTGTTGAGATTAACTGTTACGGTTGCACCCATTTGGTTTGTGAAATCTCCTGGGTTAAGTACATCTACACATAATTCTCCTGAAGGAGTAATGTTTATATCTAATTCAGGGTCTCCAAAACCATCGAGCACATTTAGCTGAAGATCACAAGGAGGTCCTGCAAAAGCATCTGCCATTAAATAATATGGGTTGCCTGGTATTAAATTATTGGCAGTCAAAATAGCTGTGTCATTGAATAAGCCCGATTGATTGGCGTCTATACCTATGCAAGCTGCTTGCCCGTTGTTACTCATGACATTAAAGGCGTCAATACAATTCGTCTCGCAAATAGCAAATTGCATTCCTAAGTTATTTGGGTTCGTACAATTGCTTGTGCTTATTTCTAAAGCAACACTATTGGATTGAGCAATAAAGCCAATCCAACAATTGTTATGTGTCGCTGTTCCTTGCCCACAAAACCCAAGAGCGGGTTGAAATACATCATTCGTGCGACCAATGGCTGCCGTCTGAAATCCATCCAGCTGACAAAGCGAATTTAAGGGAGTGTTCACACAATCGTCATCAGCTATTTTGAAACCACAAGGCGAGCATTCATTAACATAAAATCCTCCAGCGTCAAATCCACAAGGAACTGGGATTGTCCCATTTGAAAATTGGCCATTCAGCAATGGAGGTATAAATGGATAAGCATCGCATGATGCAGATTGACCACTTAATTCAGATGTTGATATTGCAAACATTATGATAAGAAGTAGTTTAAATAAATCAGATAGTTTCATTGTTTGTTGTTTTTATACGAAGGTAATTATTTAAGTAGAGCGTTGAAAGGTTATGTAATAGATTTAGTCCACTACGACAAATTTCTTTACTCCAAGTAAGTTGCCCTGCTGATTTAAAATTTGCAAAAAATACACGCCCTCTTCAAACTGATTAATATCAACTGTCATTTTCTTTTGGTTTATTGCGAAGGTATTTATTTGCTGACCAAGAGGGTCTGAGATGATGGCTTGATAATCTAGAAGCCCCTCTACATCAAGGTCTAGGGTGAACACATCTGTACTCGGATTAGGAGAGATTAAAATGGAGTTTTGTAATAATAAAGATGAAGTACTAGTAAGTACTTCAAGAGTAACCAAATAAATTTCAAGAGGACAACCTGCTTCATCTTCAATGACTATATTGTAAGTGCCAGCTTGGTCGACAATGATTCCATCAGGTAATTCGTAGGTTTCTGCCATATTTATAGTAGCCATGATTTCTTGTGTTTCAATAGGAAAGCAAGATACCATTGTATTCAAGGTTGTGTTAGTTACGATAGGAGGATTAAAGTCGAAGAATATAGAAGCTGTATTTTTGATTTCCATATTTTCAGGAATAGAGTCATTGGCTTGGATAGAGTAGGTGACATATCCCTGTGATCCTACAAAGTCAATGGTGCTATCGGGCAAAAGGATATTCTCGAAATTAAAAGTGACGTTCCTTTCATTTCGAATATCCGCTCTCAATTCACTTCTATGACTAGATCCAATAATGTTGAAAGTCCTCAAGTCTAAATTTTGATCAAGCGTATCTCGTATCATTACATTAAAAGCTGTATCGTTACCTGTATTTTGAAATCGCACCGTATAAATTAAAGTATCTCCAAAAAGAGTGTAGTTTGCTTCTTCATTGCGCATTGGACTAACCAATTTGTCATTTGGGTCATAAGCACACCTTATCTCTTCTGAATAATTATGTTTGAAGAAGTTTGTGAATTCTTGAGTGTTAGTAGCCTCAGTGGAGGAGAATATTTCTATCAATGTGCCAGGCTCAATATCGCCACCCAGACCTGGGATACTTAAATCAATGGAGCGTGTAATACTTTCACTTGGATAGAGATTTACAAATTTAAATCCAATTGTTCCATCAGATAGCATAGTATCAATGGGAGATTCGGTACTTGATATCTGAGTCAAAGAGTCCAGTGTAATCCACATTGTACCTTCGGTAATTATTGTGGTTCCTCTGTTTTGAAACGTAAAGTCAAAACGCACATCAGAGTTGCATCTGGTAATGCCAGATACAGCATGCATGGAGCCAGCAAGAGTAAGCGATTTAGGTGCGAAGCCGAAATCCAAATTAGCATTAGAGCTATTGTCAATGTTTACTGTATAAGAACTAGAATCAGTCGTGAGTGTCCAATTAGGATGCTCAACATGAGAGATAGTATGTGTACCATTTTCCCGAAACAAAGTATAGCAGCCATCATTGTTTGATAAAATGAATGGGTCAGCCGATTCTATCGTATTGAGTATATCATTATTATTTCTTTCTCCTGGATCTCTTCTTCCATTTGAGTTTTCATCGAAATAGTTACATCCTGAAACCCTATTTAGGAGAAAATCGTTGCTTAAGGAAGCATTGTAATAGCATCTCAGTGAATTTGTTATGCCGTCTTCATTTTGGTCAAGAAATATCAAATCTTGGATTCCATTAATATCTAAGTCTGAATTAATAAGGTTGTGCGCTTTATGTTTTGATGTAGTTAATATTAGTCTTTCAAAAGTGCCATTTTTATTGTTGATATATAATTCAAAGGGTTCATCAAATGTCACTCTAATGATATCCTCAAAACCATCCTCGTTAATATCATAGTGAATAGAAGTTGCAGGGACATTTTCTGGTAATGGAATTGTTTTATAAAATTCATAAAGTGAATATTCATCATTATTTATGTATAAATTTCCTGTGCGTGGCTCAAAAGCATCAGCATCCTTATCGTTATCAAAGTCGAAAAAAGACAAAAAGGTAGGTTGGTTAGTGTCTATCAAAGGAAATGCTGAGACAAATATATTTTCAAAACTCGTTATTTTCGAATACCGATCTAACTGATTAAGTATAATATCTTCAAATCCATCTCCATTGATATCATGTTTGAAAAAATTAAAAGGAGTTGGTACGGAAATATTGGGGGTTGAAAAACACCCGGAAGTACCAAGCCCTCCTCCAACAGTTTTGCAATAAAATCTTACTTCATCTTCATTGGCATAGTATACTGCTATGGATATCTTTTCGTCTTCCAACCTGTCAAAAGCAAGTATTCCTCTTAAAGTTGAAAAAGTAAGAGAGCCTACAGTGCCAGTCCCATTTCGCATGAAATTTCCAAATCCATCATTGTCCCAAAATTGAATACGACCCAATCTTGCATCTGCAATCATGTCTAGGTCTCCATCTTGGTCTAGATCATGTAGTGTAAAGGGAGCATTGGCGCCTTCTATTAATTTCTTTGAAAAGGTGCCATCCGACTCTCTATCATAATAGAAAATGCTGTCTAAGGAAGTGGAAAATATTATTTCTTTTTCTCTGTCATTGTCAATATTTTCAACAACTATAGATGATGAAATTGTTCCAATATCATCATCTATCAAAATCGAATTTGTAAGTAATTGAGCAGATAAATCGAAAGCAAATAAAACTTGAAGGAAAATGATTGAATAGACAATATGCTTCATGTTAGATTAGTATTTGTTGTAATATGAGCTAGAACTAAGGTAAAGTTAGCTCTTATTTGTCATATTTACTTAAACCGAACGGAAATACTATTCTTTTCTGATATAGTCGGTTGCGTCCATTTAGGACCCTCTTTGAGTAGGCGTATCGCTTCTTCATCACAACCATACCCTAAAGATTTTTTGACTTCAATATCGATGGGGTTTCCACTGGCATCCACGTTGAACAATAATATTACCTTCCCTTTTATACCAGCCTCATTGGCAACACTTGGATAGACAAGATTGGTTTTGACATATTTTTTGAAAGCAGCATTTTCGCCAATAGGTGCTGATGTTTCGGATTTGCTACTTTGGTCAAAAGTAGAGTCAAATTCGGTAACTATTGCATCTGATAACACTTCGCCTTGCTCCAAAGAAGCGATGACTTGATTGTTTTGTGGTACATTGACGATAGATTTTTGGAACCCTGTATATTGAATGACTAATTCATTTACATCCTTGGGGACATCTATAGAGAAAGTACCATCGACTCCAGTGACAGCACCAATAGTGCTATTCAGCACAGCCACCTTGGCTCCGATAAGGGATTTACCATTTGCTTCCCTGACCAGTCCAGTAATTGTTTTGAGGTCCAGTGTAGTATTCGACATGTCCTCTTTACGCTGCATTTTTGATTTATTTTCACTGCCTATGTCAAACTGTTCTAAGTCTGTATTTGCTTCTCTTTTGACTTGAGCATCTGCGGTACTTTCCATTGCAATAGCATCATTAGATTCACTTTTAGTTTTAGGTAGAGTTGCTATGGATTCATTAGCGTCTTTTTCAGATGCCACTATTTCTTTCACATTCTCTATCTCGTTCAATCGTCCATTAGTATATCCCTGACTTCTTATAACAACCTCGTCTTTCGGAATAAGATCACCCTCTACTCCGACACCATCTATATAATAAGTGCTCGATTTTTCTTGATTATCTGAAAGTGAACTATTGGTAGGACTTGATTGTGCCAAGTCATTTGGATTATTCAGATTTCTTTCCGTATTGCTTTGTTGCTTTCTTTTTGCGGGAGGAGTTTTATTTTCGCCACTCTCTTCGGTTTCTAAAGACTCGTTTGATACGGTTCCTTGATTGTATACTTCTACATCAAAATCAACATTGGAAATATCTAATTCAGCTCTTTCTAATGCCTTATTATCTAGTGTTGATTTATAACCAGTAGTGGAGGTCTCGGCAACACTACTTTTGTTACCGGATGATTGCCAAACAAGTAATGCTCCAGTAATCAAAATGACAATCCCAGCTGCCATACTCAACCAGCCTATACTTCCTTTCGAGTTATCTTTTTTCAATCGCGCCGCCAATCTAGCATCCAAATTGCTAATAGATTCTCTTGCGTTAACTTTGCTAAGCTGTTCTAGACCATCCTTCGCATCCCTGACATAGGAATCCTCCTGCACTTTTTTATCTAGTACCTGTTCATCTATTCTAGAAATATCGCCTTTTAGATATTTTCTGAACAATTTGGTGATATGATTATCTATTTCGCTCAATGCAGTTTTTTAAGTTTCTTCTTCCATTTTGAATATATGATCTAATTTTATTGGGTTCTTGATCCATAAAAATAGCAATCTCTTTGTAGCTTTTCTTATCAAAATAATGCTGTCGTATACAGCTTTGTTGCTCTTTTGACAGCTTTTGGAGACAAAATTCAAGCTTTTCAAGCGTTTCTTCGTCCCATTCGGCATCTAGCCAGTCTTCTTTAGGATGCAAATCCCTCTCATTTTGCATAAGATCCGAATCATAAATAACTGTTAAAGATTTTTTATTCTCTTTACGAAGGACCATCAAGCAATGATTTTTGCTGAGAACATATAGCCATTTATCGAATTTTTCAATCTTTTGCTGTTTGACTTTCTCTATGAGTTCCTCAAAAATGGACATCACAGCGTCTTCTGCTTTCCCTCTATCCTGAAGATACTTGTAGCATAGACCAAATTGCATCTCCATATATCGCTGATATATAGTGCCTAGTATAGCAAGATCATTTGTCTTTTGGTATTG
>JALZVN010000025.1 GCA_023299965.1 Saprospiraceae bacterium
TTCAGCACTATGAATTTTACGCACTGCATAAGGTTTCTTGTCTTGGGACTCGTAATAGGTACGCATTTGTATTTCTACCACTATACCAATGGTGATCAATTGAATTCCAAATATCAAAAACAATGCACCCGCAAAAAGTAAGGGTTTTCCCCAGATGTCATGTCCCATTATCTTTATAAACAGTAGATAGACATTGATAAGCCCTCCTATAACAAAGGCGATTAATCCAATATTACCGAAAAGGTGCATCGGTTTAGCCATGTACTTTTTGAGAAAAAGCATCAACATCAAATCACTGACTACCTTGAAGGTTCTATTTATGCCATACTTAGATTCTCCAAATTGTCTTGCGTGATGTTTGACATCCGTTTGCGTTATTTTAGCCCCTTCGAGATGCGCTAGTACCGGTATGAATCTATGGAGCTCTCCGTATAGGCCCATTTCTTTAGCGATTTTGGCTTCAAATACCTTGAGTGTACATCCATAGTCAGTCATATGTATGCCTGACAAATATCTAATCATAGCATTGGCAATCTTACTGGGTATCTTGCGCAAAAACATGCCGTCTTTTCTCTTCGCTCTTACACCAGCAACTACATCCCATTCATGTTGCTCCGCCATCTCAAGCATTCTTGGGATATCAGAGGGGTCATTTTGGAGATCTCCGTCTAAGGTCACTATATATTGACCTTTAGCTGCTTCAATACCAGCAGCTAAAGCGGAACTTTGCCCATAATTCTTTCTTAACTCAACTGTCCTTAGCCTTGGGTGTGTATTGTTTTTGAGATTGTGCAGGGTCTTATCAGTAGATCCATCATCGACATAGATGATTTCATAGTCAATGCCTTGCATTGCTTGATCAATTTGCGAAATCAGAGGGTTTATATTTTCTTCCTCATTATATACACAAACAACAACGGATATCTTAAGCTTATTCATTTAGTGTTACCATTTTGGTGGGACTATTTCTTGCAATCAAGCACAAGATAGTTAATGGAGTGATTTCTACTTTTTATATTACCAATCTTTTTACAAATTTCTGTAGCTCTTGGCGTAATCAGCAGTCCATCAGGAGTTTGGCTCGTAGCCCGAACTATCTTTTTTGTTTCTCTAGTCAAATAGTAGGAGTTTGTCCGAAAGAGCCCTTCAGGCGCACAATATAGGTCTTCATGACCAAATTGCTTGGCAGCCTCCAATGTTGAAGCTCTTACTACATTAGGACGTTCCTTGTCATTTCGATCAGCAAGGACAAACCAGTTGAACCCTATCCGGAAGATAATCACGATGACAAATACGTGGAGTAGTCGGAATCGATCAGCAGAATAGAACAAATATAGCCCTCCACTTGCCAAAATAGCCAGTATGCCTGCTTTGATATAGCGATTAGGTACAAAGGAAATCTGATCTATGATAAACAGACTTCCAATGCCTAAACAAATAGCAGCTACCAGTATAAGTAACAATGATTTGACTATTTTAAATTGGATTGTATTGGCTGTTTGATTGTGCTTGTGCAAATAATACAATGGTGCAAACATGAGTGGTGGGAACATCAATAAATAACGCGCATAGACTTGAGGAGAGGTCCAATACAGAATGATATTGAAAAACAATAGGAGGATATTCATTCGCAAAAATTCGTTATCCCATAGCATTTTAAAGGCTGACTTTCTAGTCAAATAGAGTAACATGATTGTCCAGGGAAGAAAATGGTATATCAATTCAAAAGGAAAGGTGAAAAGGTGTTTTATGGTTTTGCTGATTCCGAATTTCACCACCGTTCTATCGGAAGACTCCGTTAACATTTTGGTGAATAAAGCCGCTAGATCATGCTCCAAGCTATAGACAAAATAGTAGCTACCAACAATCAATACAAATAGGCCTATTCCTAGAAAGTGACCGAGTTTGAAAAACTGCATGAATGCTTTTCGACTAATACAGATCACCAATAAACTTATACCTAAGAATACAATGGCTGGCAATGTCTTTAATAAAAAACCAATAGCGGCTAGGGTATAGGCAAACAAAAACATCTTTGTCCATGCTTCTCGTCTAGCCATTATGTAGGAGCCAATCATCAAACTGAACATACACATGGAAAAGCACATGTCTATTAATCCCAAAAAGGAATCGAATATAAATATCCGACCACACGTAATGGTTAAAATAGCTATACTAATAGCTGCCATTTTACCCATGTCCTCTTTGTAGAGGGTATACACTAGTCCTCCATAAATGAGGACGCAAATGACGGTCGGTAAGCGTAAGCTGAATTCATTGGCTGTTCCGCAGATTGTATAACTCAATAGGATGATCCAATTGTATAGTGGGGGTTTATTGTAGTAGGGTATCCCGTTTATAGTAGGTGCAATATAGTCTCCGCTGTACCACATTTCTAGCGCTACGAGTCCACGAATAGCTTCATCTTCTACGACTGTGAGTAGTCCCAGATTGATTAAAAGGGCAGGGAAGAGTAAGACTATACATAGTCCAACTATTATTTTATCCCGTTTGTCGAGCGGCTCTTTCATCTCAATATTATTCTCTTTATGCATCGCGCGCAAAGGTAATTATTTTTTTGGCTCACCTACAAAACAAGCCACTAAGCGCTAGATGCTAGCAATAAGATACCAGCTGGTAATATTGCTAGCTTGGGTGCTAAGTTTTAGCTTAGAACCATCTCGGCTTACCCACATGCTAATAGCGAAACCAACAAGAAAATTTGAGAGAGGAGTTTGCTGTTATCGGCTCTTTTAAATAATGACTTGTACTTGTTGGCTTTGAGCTTGCAGGCAGCTTGGGTCTAGTAGTTTTACTTAAAAACTTAGACTTGCCTAGTATTTAGTTCTTTTTTACCGCATGAGGGATAGTAAGCAATCCCAATGCCTTCTTGGGATGTCTGCAGTCCTGACACTTTTTCGTCAGGGCAAAGACCGCAACGAATGTGGAGTGCTGGATAGCCCGACAGTGACCGAGACTAATGTGGTCTTGCAGGGTGCGTTTGGAATCTAGTCGAGTGTCAGTGGCATGCCCAAATTAATCACCTACCTTGAAGATCCAAACAAGCTGCTGGCTTTGAATTATTCTGGCTTGAAATTTATATGGGCTTGTCCGCTTAGCTGATAAGGAACAAGGATGAGCCAGTCGTTTGATTTTTCGGCTTTTGAGAATATGTCAAAGCTTTCGCTCGTCAAAGTCACATCCTTTCCTGCGCCTTTATGATATTTTCATTTCGCTTATCGAAGTCGATATTGCCATCTACTAGACGCACGATACGGTGCGCGTGTTCTGCAATGTCCGGTTCGTGCGTAACCAAAATGATCGTGTTGCCGAGGTCGTGCAGTTGTTCCATGATGCCCATGATTTCTACTGAGGTTTTGGTATCTAGATTACCAGTCGGTTCATCAGCAAGGATGATAGAGGGCTTGTTGACTAGAGCTCGAGCAATCGCCACACGCTGTCGCTGACCACCTGAAAGTTCATTAGGTTTGTGATGGATACGGTCTCCGAGTCCTACCGAAGCGAGTGCATCTTCTGCACGCTCAAGGCGCTCGGTTTTACTGTAGCCGGCGTAAATCAACGGAAGCGCAACGTTGTCCAGTGAAGTCGATCTCGGCAAAAGATTAAAGGTTTGAAATACGAAGCCAATCTCCTTGTTGCGGATCTCGGCGAGCTCGTTGTCATTGAGCGTGGCTACGTTGAGTTCATTCAGAATATAGTTGCCAGAAGTGGGGGTGTCTAAGCAGCCCAGGAGGTTCATCAAAGTTGACTTTCCAGATCCTGAAGGGCCCATCAAAGCGACGTATTCATTTTTGTGAATCTCTAAGTCGATTCCTTGCAAGGCGTGGACCTTTTCAGAACCCATGATGTATGTCTTGCGCAGGTTTTCTACTTGTATCAGTGCCATAAAATTACAGATCGATTACTTTGGGTATTGTGATAAAATCATCATTGTGCTCAGGGACATTGACTAAGGCATCCTTCTTTTGGAGCTGTCCAGCCACTTGATCCGGTCGAGTAGTATGTGTCGCCTCGTTGAGATACACCAGAGGGACTACTCCTTCTGTATCGACGCTTTCCAGTTTCTTGACCATTTGTAGTATATTCTCTAAGTCTTTCTTGATCTTGGCTCGCTCTTCTGGTTGGAATTCCAGCTTAGCGAGGTTTTCTAATTTTAAAAATAGAGAATCATCAATCTGCATAATTATTATTTAGATAAGCGTAGTATTTTCATCGTCCAAAGTACAAAATATTCAATTGTGAAGTGCAAATTTCGATCGGATATACGAGTAGTATGCCTTCAGACAAAGGGATACATATAGCTTTGGAAATAAATGTGTTAAAAGTATAAGATGAAGCGCTATAATTGTACTTTTGTTATACCAATTGTAAATTGGCGTGTAACACTA
>JALZVN010000026.1 GCA_023299965.1 Saprospiraceae bacterium
GGCATACGCATCTTGGGGTAAAACAAACCAAGTCGACGTTTATATGCGCGATTTTTAAATTTGTACATTATCGTTTCAGGCAGATAAATCAAGGTCCCGATGATAATCCCTAGAATGGCAAAATTGAATTGGATGTTGAATGCGGTGGCTACGGCGACAAGAAATAAAAATGCAGCGATGAACCAATAAAATCCTTTGTTGCGAAAAAGGTGATATCGAATAATGTGTCGCTTTAATCTTGAATTGTCCATGGAGTATCTTTTTTATCGTCGCTTGCGAAAATGCCGTCCGCTTAAGGATAACGTTTTGGAGGTGTGATTTGCTGACTAGGATATCACTTTTTTTGAAAAAAGAGAGCCCATGATTATTTTACCAGAGAGAATCTCTAGTAATACCAATTGAACTATAAAACTACCCACATATTTAGATACAAATGGTATAGGACCATTTGTGAAATAATGTAAAAAGCTCCTCCCATAAAAGGAAACAGTATACTTAGAAAACTTTTAGCCTTTACTCATTGTGCTTGCGCTGTCGCAGGACTTCGTAAAGAGAGATGCCTGCAGCCACGGAAACATTGAAGGAATCTGTAGTACCTATTTGTGGTATCAGGAAGGTATCGTCGAGCAATTTGCTAATTTCAGGACTAATCCCCTTGCCTTCCGAGCCCATCACTATAGCCGATGGTCCTAAAAAATCAGAGTCATATAAAGCTGCTTTCGATTCTAATGAAGCACCTAGTACTCTGATGCCATTGAGTTTTAGTTTTTCTATGGCCTTTTTGAGACTAGTCTCTCTGCAGACTGCAATCTTAGACAAAGCACCAGCTGAGGTCTTTATAGCATCTTCATTAATAGCTGCTCCACCTTTTTGTGGGATGATAATGGCTTGCACTCCGCACAATTCTGCGGATCTGGCAATAGCCCCAAAGTTGCGCACGTCTGTAATGCCATCCAATATCAAAAATAGCGGAATACCGGATTGTTCATAAATAAAAGGAATAAGGTCATCTAGGTTTTTGTATTCGACTAGGCTCAAGAAGCCAACAATACCTTGATGGTTTTTGCTGGTCAAGCGGTTCAGTTTTTCCTTTGGGACATATTGCATCGGAATACCATACGTTCTGCAGGCTTGACGAATTTCTGAATCAAAGTCCTTAGAAATGTTCTTTTGGAGAAATATCTTGTCAATAGAGCCACCTGACTGGAGGGTATCCAGTATAGGATGTCTCCCATATATCAAATTTTTGTTTTTTGCCATCGCCCAAAACTATCAAAAAAAAGGCTTTTTATTACTTATTAGGGCTTGGTTTAGCAAAGTGAATCATTTTTTAGTCTCAAAGTAAACATATCACAAAAAAGTCGTCGTGCTTTTAATCCTTTATCCAGCATTATTTGTTAATTTTAAGTGTGGTAATCTCCACATTTTAACCAATAAAAAATTGTTCAATGAGAAGAATTCAACATTTATTATTTTTACTAACAGTCACCTTGATTAGTGGGTCTTTATACGGACAAGCACAGTCTACACTAGACCAGGCGCTTCGACATATAGAAGACAACCAGGCTACTTGGGGCTTGAACAAAGCAGATATTTCTGACCTCAAAATATCTGATCATGTATTTAGTAAATTTGGCGAGGTAGACCACTTTTACTTTATCCAAAGACACAATGGTATAGAGGTGTATAATGCGATCACTTCTGTATCCATTAATCCTTCTGGTAAAGTATTTGCTCCAAGACATAACTTCATCCCGAACTTGGCTAGTAAAATCAATACGACTAGCAATAAAATTGATGAAGCTGATGCGGTGAAAAACGTATTTAGAGATTTGGAGATTGATGCTCCTAACTTCAATTACGCACCTATCGAACGTGCTAACGGTAAGACTACTTTTGCCAAAGGAACGGTTTCAAATGTAGACATCAATGTACAGGCTGTCTATCAGCTTATGGACAATGAGGTAAGATTGGCTTGGGATGTAACTTTAGATCCTAAGAAAAGTGCAGATTACTGGAATATCAGAGTAGATGCATTAGATGGTCATATTTTAGATAAAACAAACTATACGCTATACTGCCAGTTTGACAACACCGCAAAAGCAGAACATAGTCATACTTGTACAGATCATAATCACGATACACCACTGGTAAAGACAACTACTAAGTCTAGTGAGTCTATCGATGCTGTAGCTATGGGTGGATCTTACAACGTATTTGCTGAAGTTGTAAATGGTGTAATATCTCCATTTGAGAGTCCATCACACGGACCTAGAAATACCATCAGTGATCCAGCGGATCTAGTGGCTTCTCCATTTGGATGGCATGATGTGAATGGTGTTGAGGGTGCAGACTTTACAATCACTAGAGGTAATAATGTTTATGCATACCTAGATGTAAATGATGATGATACTCCTGATGCTGGATCAGATATAGAAGGTGGAGAGGAATTGATTTTTGATTTCCCATGGACAGATGACACTGATCCTGAAAATTCTGAAGGAGCTGCTGTTACTAACTTATTTTTCATGAGTAACTTCTTACATGATTTTGCTTATGCACATGGATTTGACGAAAGCGCAGGAAACTTCCAGCAGAACAATTATGGAAATGCAGACTCAGGTGCTTTTGATCCACTTCAAGCACAAGCACAAGATGGAAGAGATCTTTTTTATGCAGATCCTGTAAATGATACTCACGTAAATAATGCAAACATGGCGACACCAGCAGATGGTGGTTCTCCTAGAATGCAGATGTTTATTTGGAGTAGAGCAGGTGGTAAGTTGCTAGATGTAAATAGTCCATCAAATATCGCGCGAAAGTACGATACAGAGACTGCCGCTTTTAGTCCGGATCCAACCCTTGTACCGGTTATAGATGGTGAGTTGGCTTTGGCTTTTGACGATGATATACAAACACCCTCTTTCGGTTGTGGAGCGATTGTAAACGCAGATGAAATCAATGGTAAAGTAGCTGTAATCGATAGAGGAGGATGTCTCTTCATTGATAAAGCGCTAAATGCTCAAAATGCTGGAGCTATCGCAATGATCGTTTGTAACTTTGAAGACCCTGCAATTGTGATGGGAGGTGTTCTTCCAGAATTGACTATACCAGCTATCATGATTGGTAATACAGATTGTACGACTATCAAGACCGTAATGGCTAACAGTCCTGAACCAGTCATCATATCTATTGGAGCTGATGGAAATGTTGGAGCAGACTTTTTTGATGGGGATGTTGATAACGGAATTATTGCACACGAATTTGCGCACGGTATTTCTAATAGACTGGTAGGTGGTCCTACTTCCGCTGGTTGCCTGGGCAACTCTGAGCAGATGGGTGAAGGATGGTCTGATTTTTTCACATTGATCACTGCCGTTAAGGAAGGAGAAGATGGAACAGAAAGAGCAGGAATAGGAACCTATGTAGGTAGAGAGCCGATCACGGGTACTGGTATCAGATCTTTCCCTTATAGTACAGATTTATCTATAGATCCAGAAACATATGAAGATTTACCTACTGCAGCTCTTCCACACGGTATAGGAAAAATATGGAGCAGTATGTTGTGGGATACTTATTGGGCATTAGTAGACGAGTATGGATTTGATCCAGATATCACAAATGGTACTGGAGGAAATAACATAGCAGTTAGATTGGTTACTGAAGGAATGAAATTTACGGCTTGTAATCCAGGATTTGTAGATGGCAGAGATGGTATCCTTGCTGCAGATCAAATGTTATTTGACGGTGATAACCAATGTATCATATGGAACGCTTTTGCTAGAAGAGGTTTAGGACAAGACGCGGTGCAAGGATCAAGTGATGATCAAGGTGATGGTGTTGCTGATTTTAACGCGCCTAGAGGATGTGTACAAGAAGTAAAAATGACGAAAACTATTGTAAGTACAGAAGACTTCCCAGATGTGGTTGATGCTGGAGACGAAGTAAACTTCTTGATGACATTGATAAATGATAAGTTAGAGGCTGTAAATGAGGTTACTCTTACAGAATCTATCCCAGCAGGTCACTCTGTTTCTAACATCTCTAATGGTGGAGAAGTAGTAGGTGACAATATCGTATGGGAATTAGGAACAATGGAACCTTTAGATGAATTTGCTATTACATATACTTTGAATGTAGATCCAAGTTTAGAGTCTCAGACATTCTTTGTAGATGATCTAGAATCTGGTGCACCGAATTGGATTCCAACTTCTGATGCACAGACTAATCCTGACTTAACAGCTAATCCATTTACTTTAGGAAACAACAATGCTGGTTTAGGTACATTTAGTGGAAATGCTGCATTCTTCGTCGTGGATCCTGCAATAGAAACTCGTGAGAATATATTCTTAGGTAGAGAGATCGCAGTGTCAGGCGAAAATCCTGGTCTACGTTTTTTCCATAACTATGACACAGAAGGTGGAGCAGATGGTGTTCTTCTTCAAGTTTCAAGAGATGGTGCGACTACTTTCCAAGATGTTGAAACAGAACAATTCATCAAGAATGAATATCCAAGAGGTTTACAGTTTGGAACATTTGTACTTCCATTCTTAAGTGCTTACTCTGGTAATTCTGGAGGATGGCAAGATGTATGGGTAGACTTGAATGAATACCAAGGTGAAGTGATTTTTGTTAGATTCAGATTTGGTTCTGATGATAATACGGAAGGTGTTGGTTATGCGATGGATAATTTTGAATACTTAAACGTCGTAAGATTCAACAATACTGCAACGCTTACAACTGCGGAGGGTGACTTCTTAGAATTGACGCTTCCTGATGGAGGTATCAAGATAGAGCCAACTGGCATTGA
>JALZVN010000027.1 GCA_023299965.1 Saprospiraceae bacterium
TAGAGTTTACGGTAGCTCCTCAAGTGAGTCCAGTACAAGGGCTACCCTACCATGAGTGGTTTGTAGCATTTGAAGAGCTGCCAAATGACTTAGAGATATTTTCACACTCACTTGACAATGAGCTATCTACCCAAAATATTTATTACAAAGATCTGATTCAAGGTGGTGTGCTTAAAAGACTTACAATAAGTCCCGTCCAGAAAAATGCGTTTCGAGATTATATGAAAACGAAAGGCAAACTGGGTGGTCAGAATAAGGTTCCTCGCCTATCCAATGATAGAAAAATCGCTAAGGATTTGAGTGTGTATAAATTAGATAAGATTTAACCCAAAAAAAGTGTTTCTTTCGCTATTTTTGTGCGTCTTTAATAGGTCAACAGTTAAAACAAAACCGTATAACTAATGTTGACATTTTTCTAAATCTTAAAACGCAATTTTATGCACAAATTTTTCTACCCATTGCTACTCCTCCTTTTAGGGTGGATTGCAGCAGGGTCGTACTTTCTGTCTTGTCCTACCTGCAACCCAGTTGCAGCGAAGCCAAAGGCAGTAGTGCCAGCCGCGCCAGCACCAGTGATGGAAAAAAACGTTTGGGATGTAAGAGATGGAGATCGATTCACAACCGGATCGCCTAATCACTTCACGTTCCCTAATAGCAGCGCGGTACCAAATGTACCCGCTAAAACACAATCAGCATTCAATAACATCAGCAAGTACCTACAGGACAACCCTGCTCGGCAACTGCTCCTGACGGGTTACTACAAAACCGACGAAACCTACACGGGTTCGTTTGACAACCTAGGTGTCGATAGAGCTGAAGCTATCAAAGCAAACATGGTCGCTAAAGGCGCACCAGCTGCCAACATCATCACAACTGGTTTGGCGGATTACAATTTGAAATTTACTAAGAAAAATCTTCTTAGAAGAGGGGTAAACTTCAACTTTAAAGGAGCTAGTGATCTTGCCGAAATTGGAGCAAGATTGAAAGCAGATCCTTACAAAATCTATTTTGCTACAGGGTCTAATCAAGTTGATTTGAACCAAGCGCTAAAAGATTACTTCTCAGACATTAAGTACTATGTAAGTCAGGTACCAAATGCTGCGATCCAAGTATCTGGTCACACAGATAACGTAGGTAGCTTGGGCGGAAACACAAGACTGAGTAAGAAGAGAGCTGGTGAAATCAGAGACTATATGGTGAGACAAGGTATTCGTGCCAATGCCATCACATCTGTAATCGGTGAAGGTCCTAACAGACCTATCGCTTCGAATGATACGGATGAAGGAAAATCTCAAAACAGAAGAGTAGAAATCATCGTGACTAACTAGTCTTGAACGGATTTCAACAAATCAATTAAAAAAAATTACAAATTAAAAAATACACAACATTATGTTTATAGTAATATTAGCAGGCGGATTTTGGACAATGCTCTGTTCTTGGGTTTTCTGGATGGCTCTTTTGGCTATCGGGGCATTTATCTTAGGATGGTTATTTAGAACTCCAAAAATCGACGAATGGAAGCACAAGTACGAAGCTGAAGTAAATAACAACTCTGGTTTCTCTAAAAAATATGCTAAGCTAGAAAAAGCATCTACTAGCTACAATAAAGATAAAACGCAGCTGGAACGTACCATCGAAAAGCAGAAAGCGGAGTTATCTTCTTTCAGAAATAAAACCACAAAACTAGAGAATGACTATAGAGCAGCTTCTAGAGAATCTGAAAGCTTGACTACTAAGCTTGGTTTGCTGAATAGCGAAATCTCAGGTTTGAAATCAACTGGAGAGCCAATAGCAATACCAACGGACGAAAACGAAAAGGAGGTAGATAGATTGACTGGTATCTTACACAATAGAGATGCTGAGATCGAGAGATTGAAGAACTCTGTATCAGAGGTGAAGACAGAGAAGGATGAGTATATCCGTAGATCTGAAAACTATAAGCCAAGATTTGAAGATGCGAACTTGGAGCGTAACACACTAAAAGTAAAGTACGACAAGCTTGTAGAGCAGACTAAAAACATCAGTAGCCAAGACAAAGATATGGCCACTGAAAATGGTAAGTTGAGAGACGAGCTTACAGCATTGAAGGCAGAAGCAGCTGGTAAAGAAGACAGACAAGAAGAGGTAGATGGCTTAATCAAAGTAGCTAAGAAATCGGAAGCGGAAAAGAATGACCTACAGATAAAGTACGAAAGTCTATTGAGACATCACGAGCAGTTGGAAGCACAAGGTAAAGTAACTCCTCCACCAGCAGTAACACCAATAGCAGGATTCACTGCGCCAGTAACACCTCCTCCGGCACCTGTAACTCCTCCTCCAGCACCTAAAGCTACTCCAGTAGTAGACGGCGCTGAGGATAACTTGAAGAAGATTGAAGGAATCGGACCAAAGATCGAAGAATTGATCAAGAATGGTGGTATCAAAACATGGGCGAAGTTAGCTGAAACAGATCCAAGTGTAATCCAAGGATTTTTAGATGCAGCAGGACCTAGATACAAAATGCACAAACCTCAGTCTTGGCCTTTACAAGCTGGAATGGCCGCTAGAGGAGAGTGGGAAGCATTAGAAAAGTGGCAAGATGAGCATGATGGTGGCATCATATCTTAATTGTAAACTTTAAGAAATACGTATATAAAGGAAGCCTCCAATTTTTTTGGGGGCTTTTTTTATTGTACTTTTCACAACAATACTTTTATTACCAGTTGAAATTTAAAATGATGCATATTTTTTGATAGTCATAATCAGCCTGTCCTCTGTAGCCAGGATTCTTAGTTAAATCCCGATAGCCAAGTCTATCCTAGAAGAATCTTATGTCCTGTCTCTTATCTTGTCCTTCATTTCAGACTACAAATGGTATAACTTTTATTCAATTTTATGATCCAAGATCTACATACCCAAGGTACTCGCCACTACCCTATCCAAAAATATAAAGCAGGCAGGCTTGAAACTGTCGATGACAGTCTAGCTATCGAAACGCCTCTGCTCATACAACTCAAAACTCCTGATCAAAAAGTGGAGGACTTGGTCATCACGATGCATACCCCTACGGATACAGAGGCCTTAGTCACTGGATTTCTGTACACAGAAGGCACCATAAATGAGCCTACTGATATCGAATCGATAACGGTCCGGCAAGATGAAGCTTTGGTTAGCTTGAAAAGAAAGCCAATTCGGCTTCAAACTAGAAATACCGTAAGCACAGCAGCCTGTGGGATGTGCGGAAAGACTAGTCTAGATGCAATCAAACTAGTGCGCGAGTTTGATTTATTGACGAGAATTCAGCATTGTACTCCTGAGGCTTTGCTGGGGCTCAATAGCCAACTTAGGCAGCAGCAGGTGCTATTTTCGGCTACTGGAGGAATACATGCGGCGGCTCTTTTTGACCTCCAGGGACAGCTCCTGACCATGCAAGAGGACATCGGTAGGCACAATGCAGTAGACAAAGCTATTGGAAAGATGCTCCAAAAAGGGCTGGATCGAGCATCATTGGGTTTATTTGTCAGCGGGCGGGCAGGATTCGAATTGGTGCAAAAATGCCTTGTTAGCGGCATCTCCTTGATGGTCGCTGTTGGGGCACCCTCCTCATTAGCAGTCGATTATGCGCAACAATACGGGCTTACTCTGGTAGGATTCATGCAAAATGACCGATTTAATATTTATGCGCATCCGGAAAGAGTACGTTCAAAAAAAGCTGAAAATGATGTAAAAAATTCCTAATTTTGCGGCACTACATGAGTAGACGAAATATTTACAAAATTTAAAAAACATCAATTCCCATGGGAAGAGGCGACATCAAATCTAAAAAAGGAAAAAGAACAAAAGGATCTTATGGTAAAGTAAGACCTCAAAAAGTAAAGGTAGATACTAGTAAGAAAGATGAAAAGAAGGCTTAATCGCCTTTGAACTATACTGATATATCTTTATCAGAGGATGAGCTGCAGATTTAATTTGTAGCTCATTTTTTGTTTAGGCTATTTAAGGATAGTGATTTGGGCGATCCCCTCGCCTAGCGCTCCAAACTGCGCAGTGAGTGGCGAGCTATGCCGGACTCCGCGTTCGCTTCGGTACTTCCCTAGCGAAAAAGCTAGGTAAGCACATCTTACTCCTCTTTGCCATCCCAGCATGCTATCGCACAAAGGAGCAAGATTCCTATCTATCTCTATCGCGTATCTATATCTCTATTTTATAACTATGCTTAACGACAAAGGATAAACAATCTCCCTAAAGAGATGAATAGGTTAGACCTTAAAATCGGTGTTATTTGAGTACTTTAGCCACGATGAAATTAAGAATAAGAGAAAACACCCTTCGAATCCGAATCACACAAAGTGAATTGGACTCGCTTGGAAAAGATAACTATATCGAATCTAGGATTCAGTTCCCAAATGGCACCTCCCTAAGGTATGGCATGCAGTCCGAAAAGGTCCAAGATACCACGATCCAGTTTGAGAATAATGAAATACAAATTGGTATTGGCATCTCAGACATGGAGACTATATTGGACGAAGCAAATGTAGGTATACAAAGTATGCATACTACTGATGTGGGAACCCTAGATTTATTGATAGAAAAAGACTTTAGCTGCCTGCACAAAAGAGGTATCGAAGACGCAGATACATTCCCCAATCCAAATGCAAAAGAAAACGCATGAGTAATCACAAAACACCCAATCCACTTACTCCAGAAGTAAAAGAGGACGTAAAGATAGTTGCTCCAACCACTACTGCAGCAGGACTGAAGGCACTGAGCACTTCATTGAAGCATATGCGCAATGAGATGAGTGTCTCTAGTTGTAGTAAGACCTTGTTTAGCCTCAACCAAAAGGGAGGTATAGATTGTCCAGGTTGTGCTTGGCCAGATCCAGATGGTGAGAGGTCTGCATTGGGTGAATATTGTGAAAATGGAGTCAAAGCCATTGCAGAAGAAACTACTGAGAAGAAAGCCGACCCTGCATTCTTTGCTAAGCATTCCGTGATAGAGATGTCCAACTGGACTGATTTTCAAATCGGAAAAAGTGGTCGCATAACGCATCCAATGGTTTTGCGTCAAGGTGATACGCACTATAGCCCAATCCCATGGGAAGACGCTTTTGAGTTGATAGCAAAGCAACTCAATGAATTAAGCTCACCAAATGAAGCTATTTTTTATACTTCTGGGAGAACGTCAAATGAAGCGGCTTTTCTTTATCAGCTCATGGTGAGAAAATTTGGAACCAACAATCTACCAGATTGCTCCAATATGTGTCACGAGTCTAGTGGTGTTGCGCTATCGAATACTGTAGGTATAGGCAAGGGTTCTGTAAAACTCGAAGACTTCTACATCACAGACTTGGTGATTGTGATCGGTCAAAATCCTGGCACTAACCATCCAAGGATGCTCTCTGCCCTTACTAAATCAAAAAAAAATAATGCTAAGATTATAAGTATCAATCCACTTACTGAGCCGGGCTTACTCAAATTTAAACATCCACAAAAACCTGCTCACTTATTGGGTGGTGGTGCTACCCTTACGGATCTTTACCTCAATCTAAAAATCAACTCTGACGCAGCATTGCTGAAGTGTATGCTCAAGATGCTAGCAGCAAAAGAAGAAGCCGCACCAGGTACTGTCTTTGACCAAAAGTTTATAAAAGATCGTACCGATGGTTTTGATCAGCTGATGGAAGATCTCAAGGGATATGAAATATCAGATTTACTTGATCGATGTGGCGTAGATAAGAAATCAGTAGAGCAAGCAGTAGAATGGATCGCTCAATCTAAAAAGATAATTATCTGTTGGGCAATGGGAATCACACAACACGCCAATAGTGTGGACATCATACAAGAAATAGTCAATCTGCTGTTGGCCAAAGGAAGTATAGGCATCCCTGGTGGAGGCACTTGCCCGGTTCGCGGGCATAGCAATGTGCAAGGAGATAGAACCGTAGGTATATGGGAAAAAATTCCGGAAGCTTTGTATCACAATTTAAAAAAGAACTATGGTTTCGAGCCTCCAAAGGAAGAAGGCTATAATGTGGTAAAAGCTATCGAAGCCATGATGGAACAAAAAGCAAAAGTCTTTTTCGCGATGGGAGGAAATTTCTTATCTGCTACGCCTGATACCAATAATACGGCCAAAGGACTACAAGCTTGCGAACTCACTGTGCAGATATCTACTAAGCCTAATCGCAGTCATTTTATACATGGAAAAACGGCACTAATCCTCCCCTGTCTAGGACGCACGGAGATAGATGTTCAAAAAGAGGGAGAACAATTCGTGAGCGTAGAGAACTCTATGGGGATAGTCCATAGCAGTCAAGGGACGCTTCAACCTAAGTCCGCCCAACTCAAAAGTGAACCAAGTATAGTTGCAGAATTATCTAAGAAACTGTTTTCAGATGGTCAGATAGATTGGGAAAAAATGGTTTCTAACTATGATCATATACGAGAAGCTATCGAAGCGAATATCGCAGGATTCGACAACTATAATAAACGTGTAAGAAATCCAGAAGGCTTCTACTTGCCTAATGTGGCCAGAGAAAGAAAATTTAAGGAAGATGGTAAAGCCAAATTTACAGTCAACCAACTAAGTGACCATCAATTAGGCGAGGACGAATATCTCATGATGACGGTACGAAGTCATGATCAATACAATACCACAATTTATGGTCTTGACGATAGATATCGCGGTATAGAAAACGGTCGTCGTGTACTTTTCATGAATGAAAAGGATATCAAAAAAGAAGGATTGACTAAAGGAGAATATGTAGATCTAAGTAGTCATTATGATGAAGTAAAGCGAGTAGCGAAATTATTTAAAGTGGTCCCCTTTGATATCCCAGAAGGGAATCTTGCCACCTACTTTCCTGAGACCAATGTATTGGTACCCTATAACAAGTATGCGAGAAAAAGTGAAACACCAATATCGAAATCTATTGTAGTGAAAATCTCTAAAATTGAAGTCGCGCCTCAAGCTTAGGGATGTTCAGATATGCCACATCTTGTTGACATCTGTATACCATTTGAATATCTCTAGCTTAAATCAATCATCCAAAGCATCAGTGGGAGCAGCGATATGAGGTGCACTGGAGTGCTCATGAAGGAATGGCTAGTGACGGATGAGCGAGGAGCGAATACTAACTAGACATATCCTGAATAGCTCACCAGGGTATCGAATACAAGCGTATCACACGACCCGAAGGGGATGCCATAGTCTCTCAAATAATGATTTATCATAGTGGCATAAAAAAAGTGAGTCGAATCACCAACTCACCCAAATCGTAATCGACTTTAATCAAAAAGTCTAGATAATAAATGCAGGTGATTGGATTTATCACCCTTTTTACCAATTTTATATCTGCTACAAAATTAGTTATACCTTGGTGATTTTATATACCCTATGTATGGTATTTTTTTATAATATGATGATTATAAAGCTGTAATTGTGTTAAAGTTTTAGTCTCTAATGATTGTTATATCACCAGACAGAATTTCGGGATTCTCTAGACTAAGTCGATTAATAAAGTAGTAGGTTCCCTCCGGAAGTTCACCACCACTTTGATTAGTTCCTTGCCAGGTATTGTCATACGGCTGCTGCTTAAACACTACATCCCCCCAACGGTTGAAGATGACTAATTCTGAGTTTGGAAAATCTAGTGGATTAGTAATCAATAAATCAAATATCAAAGCATCATTCATACCATCGCCATTAGGCGTAATCGCATTGGGTAAAGCGTCTAAATCTACTGGCTCTAAAGGTGGCATCTCACGCACTAAAGTAATAGTCGCGCTATCACATAAGGTAGGACAAACCTCTGAGCAAATAAGATAAGTGAAGCTAGTAGTCAGAATGGAATCGTTCGGGAAGGTATAATTGAAACTTCCATTTTCTAAGTCTATAAAATTTGGATCTATTGGGCTATAATCAATCGTAAGCCCTCCCGCATTATTAGCCACGTTATCGTTTGTAATCACATTCTCACTAATCATAGTGGAATCTAAAGGAATTGAGAATGTATCATCTATCGCACTTGGAGTACTCTCCAAGTTGATGGTAACTGTACTAATACTAAAGTCCGCACAATCAACGGTAGACAATGACCACATAAATTCGTTAGCGCCTGGGTTCAAATTTACAATTGATATTTGCGCCGCACTTGGATCATCAATAATAGCACTTGAAGTAGTAGTCCACATACCTGTGACGCCTGCCTCAATATTACCTACTAATACGGCTGTGGCTTCGCAACTACTAAAGTCATCTCCAGCATCTGCAGTAGGCAAATCCCCTTGAAGGGATATTTCGACATTGTCCAAACTGGTGCATCCGTTTCTGGTATTGGTCACTAATAGATCGTAGGTACCTGCAGTACTAATAGTAGGTGTCAAAGTATTGAATCCTGAAATCAAGATACCATTTGCAGTCGACCACATGTATTCAAACTCGGCGCCCATAGACGAACCAGAGCCATCTAATGTAATATCGGCACCTATACAAGCGACCTCCATATCTAATCCAGCACTAGCCATTGGCATCATCGTATCTGCTTCTACTAATACCTCATCGGATCGCATACAACCAAACTCATTGGTTACGTTAAGCATATATATACCTGGTCTATTGACTTCTAATGTAAGTTCATTTCCAGAAAAATTTCCTTGAGCGTCTGCCCAAGCGATAGCATTCATTTCGTCTGTTGTTCCAGTCAAAGTAACTATCGGAGTATTACAACTAATAGTCATATCCTCCCCTGCCATCACTGTTGGTTCTGCAGTGTCCCCTTCTACCACGACATCCAAAGTATTTGTGCATTGAGTAGTAGGGTCTGTCACTTCCGCGAGATAAGTTCCTGCAGCAGAAACTATTGCCATAGGTGTATCCGCACCTGAATCAATTGCCCCAGCTACTGTAGTCCACATAACGGAATGTGCCGGGTCTACAACAACACTTAAGGCAGCAGTTGCTGCATCACAGTTCAAATCACTCACTTCTCCATCAAGGGATATGGTTGGTAATATTGGTTGTGTGACTAGTACACTTCCAGAAGATGTGCATCCGTTGTCTGTATTAGTTAGAATGACACTATATGTTCCTGCCGTACTTATGCTCACACTTAAATCATCTTCTATATTGTCAATTGCCCCATCGCCTGTATCCCAAAGCGCGTTTAGATTTGGCAGCATTTGATCATTCAAAGCAGAAAGCACAAGGCCTCCCGCTTGACATGTTAAGGCTTGATCCATTGGCAAGACGAGATTGGGACTCATAGTGTCGGCCTCAATCAAGACAGTAGCTTCTGCATCACAACCATTCAGGGTATTGATCACTCTCAAGCTATACATCCCGGGCTCATCGACAACAGCCATAATATCATTTTGACCAGATATGAATGCAACTCCTGCAGGTCCTAGCCATTGGTATTCAAATTCGGTACCATTAGACGTATTATCACTTCCGAGCGTCACCATGGGATTGTCGCAATTAATAGATTGCATTGGTCCTGCATCTACTGTAGGAGGTATCATTTCAGAAGGAACAGTGTAATTCATAATCAATTCATTGACTGGAACTCCAGAATCCGAAACCGTTACAGAGTAACTTCCGCTAGGCACACCAGTTAAATCTTGATTGGACGTCATATTAGACCAACTAAAAGTATATGGAGGCACTCCCCCATTAGGCGTGATTTGTACTTCTCCATTATCAACATCAAAACAGTTGTCCGCAGAAACGAAATCAGCTGCAATTTCAAGTGGTGGAATATCAGGTATAGAAATTGACCCAGTTTGTGTCATAGCTACTGTTTCGCTATCATCAATGCCAAAGAAAATATTAAACTCTAGAACACTAAGAAAAGTAACATCTGTAGTAGAACCGCCTGGTCCATTTACATCATAACAAAAATCTAAAATCACTGTGCCATCAGGAACAGTAACTCCCGTATTTTGATTTGGAGCATCCCAAATAAGTACAGATCCAAAAAGACCACTATCCATAATATTTGCTTCGGAAAGTCCAGGTAAATTAAAATTGACTGTTTCAGCAAAAGTAGCAATAGTCATACCTGCGTTTATCCCAAAAGTTAATCTTCGAATTGTGTTAAATCCTTCTACGCTGATATTGACACAAGCTTGTGTCCCAGAGTTAGTGATCTCATTTGAAGCAACGAGCATTTCACCAGCAAAAGGGGCTCTTGATACTGTAAGCCCTCCAGATATGAGTTGTTTCTTACTAGAAGAATCTATTTTTTCGAGTCCAATTCTAGAATATCCTTCTGCTACAGTTTGAAAACAAATTTGTGGATTTACCTCCCCTTTCTTAATACCCTCTATAATATCCTCCGAAATTGCAAAGCTGAGTTTTGATTGTTTAGACTTATCAAGGGCTTCTTTTTCATAGAAAAAATCACCGTTGGCAATTGCACTATTTAGTTGAGCAATTTTATTATTCCAAGTTATTTCATAGTCCCCTACTCCCTCATGATCAAAATTGAGTAAGTGAATTTTATAACAAACTTCTTCTGCGAGTTGAGCAGGCTTGTTGTCTAGGGAAACAATGTTGGTCTGCGCCAAGCATGGAATAGACAGTGCCAGCAGACTAATCAATGTGAGATTTTTCAATAAGAAAATCATCGTTGAACTTATTCTATTTTTCATACTATCTTTCGAGTGCAAAGTTTAAATTAATTTCATGCGTACTACGACCAATTGGTCCAACTGTATTGAACGGAAAGTCAAATCCATAGCCAATCCTTAATTGTTGACCAATCACAAACCCCGTTTCGAAGTGCAGTGTTCTAGCTAAACTTCCTCCTAATCCGAAGTAAATACTATTGTTTACTTGGTATCTAAAATTAAAATCAACACTGACGGGAGCGTCTGCAACGTATCTTAACCAAACGGACGGCTCAATAAATTTCCCATTTTCTAAAATTTTGTAATACCCTGCAACAAGATTTATATGTTGAGTACGACGAATATCAAAGTTGGAGCCTTCTTCATCGAAAGCTATATTCAATCCTAAAATTTGTGGAACCGATAAACCAGCATAGACTAGGTCATCTCTAAACCATCCTTTCTCAAATCTTTTGTAATAGTAAAATCCGAAACCGACATCAGGTGCAATTTTGGATTGATCTTGCTGTCCTAAAAAATCACCTTGTTCTCTTAATACAAGTTCTGAGGCATCAATGCGAAATTGCTGGACTCCTATGGATATTCCCATCGCAATACCTCCCCAGTACGGATCATCCGAGAGTACACCCCCAATCTTTCCATATAAGCCCGTAAAAGAAGTTGGTCCTGTTTGATCATTTATCAAGAAACCTCCACTAGAAATAGAGACCCCTCTATTTTCAAATATATAATTTCCTTTAATCGTTTGTGTCCGCGGACTGTCATCTAAATTAGTCCATTGGGTTCTTAGAGATGCTCCAAAGTCTAAGTTTTGCTCGGATAACAAATAATTGGCACTTAAAGCTGCGGGGTTAATTATGGAAAAATTCTCTCGATATTGAGTAAAAAGTGGGGTTTGTTGCGCAAAAAGTGGGCTACTTATGCATAAAAGGATAAAGAAATGAAGCAATTTACTCATTGTCAGTGCGATTTGGTGTATTTCTAATCTATTACCCTATTTGGATTATAGCCCTCAAAAATACGTGATTTTAAACAGAAAAACCTCAATTGAGGAAATATTTAGCAATTGCCCTTAAACTTAAAAAATGCCCTATCCCGAAGGATAGAGCATTACCAAATTGATAATCTACTGACAATAAAATCTTTAGTATTAATATTTTTCGCTTAGGTTTTCCTTTTGTCAGAAAAGACTACCCTTTATGTATAGGTGGTTTAAATCAACATGTCCTATTTACTAATAACCTAATACTTTAATTTCTGTTCTTCTATTCTCTTCATGAGTGGTATCATTACACTTCACTCCATTTACACATTGATTTATAAGAGTTGACTCCCCGTATCCTTTAAAAGTAATTCGG
>JALZVN010000028.1 GCA_023299965.1 Saprospiraceae bacterium
CCCCCCCTAATTCCTCCCAAGGAATCAATAAAAAAAGGCTACTCAATGATATTATGAGTAGCCTTTTTGTGTTCCTTAAAATTAATAGTGCCCAGCATGAAAAACATCATTGTCCAAGTCTATCTTTTATCTTTCGTCCAAGAACCTTCTTATTCGGATAATTAAATTTGTAACCCACATTAAGACCTAAAGAAGTCGTTTTATGCAAATTATTAAAATAAATAACTGGAATGCTCTTTACAGTATAATCCGCGAAAGTCCTTACATTATAAAAAAATAATACCTCGATAAATATATTTTTGAATGTGTACCCTAGTCTTATTTCCGGCCCTAAAAAAGCTCTTCTTGCCGGTAATAAATCTGTATCATTACTAGAATATCCTACTTCAGGTCTATGGAGAGAATGCAGGCTCGCATTAAACTTGAAAAAACAATTTTTTAAAAATATTTGCTTCAATCCTAATGATATCTTCAATTCATTGAATAAGTACTTATCAATTGGGTCAATATTGCCTAAATTTCCAGTAAAATCAATTGTGCTTTCCTTATAAGCCGAAAATCCAATTCCTATACTTGTATTTTTATTTAGTCTATTGTACACTGTCAGCCCAATACCCACAGAACTGTATGTATCTATTTGTTCCGGATTACCGATTATATCATTAACATACTCATCTATCTGAGCTCGACTCTTGTCAAAGCCTATGCTGCCTTCTATTTCAAGTTGAGCGGGCAAAACATTGGGTATAAGGCATATTAGTAGTAGAATAAACAATTTAAATTTCATCTTCTTGATTTAATTAGTTGGTAATTTCTTTCTAGTTCCTAATAATTTTCCATTGCTATCATATTCTACAAATAATAACATTTGATTGTAACTCCTTAGCATATTATTTTCATTTTCTACACTTAGCTTTTCTCCTTGATAAAGCAAGGTTCCATTTATACTAAACACACTTATATTAGATGCACTACTAGAATTAGCATTAATACTTCTTGTACCCTCTGAACGAGAATTCAATGCTGAATTTTGACTAAATCCATCAAAACCATGATACTCTTCACAGGTGGGATCATCAAAATCACAATCCTTTAAAGTTAAAGTAAAACATCTAGTGTCGCTTCCAAAAAATGGAGTAACAACACGTTTCGCGCAAATTTCAATTTTTTTAGGATAGTAAGGATAATCCGGAAAATCTACACAGACAAACGCTCTTTCATAAGTACTTTGATTACCATTATAAGGGCTTCCATCTCCTAGTACAATATCCCATCCATCCGGAAACTGCCATCTGTAATCATCAAAAGATTGCCCACCTAAATTCTCAACTCTTAAACAAACAAAATCATCTTCCTCACAATAAGTTATTGGCCCATTAATTCTAAATCCTTCTGGGCAAATATCATCTCTACTACCTATGCACATCTGGTCAAATTGATCTACTATTGCCTTTCCAATATCGGAGCAAAGACCATCAACTTCAGTTTGATCAACAACATTCAAAATTCCTTAGTAAAATCCTTCGATAGTGGCGTTATCATTATCTATACTCTGCATCGCATCGATAATTATTTCCATTAATAATTTCTCATCAAATTCTTTGCTGAGCTCCCAAAACCAATTTACCAAAAATGTAGCTTGTGTATGACCAGTATCAACATCATCCCAACAATCAGCTGGAGCATTAGATGCATCTCTTATATTTAATCCAACTTCATCACCCAGAACAGGGTCCATTGGTTCCTCTGAACATATTGATTCCAGATACATTCCAAAAATATCAGATATACCTTCATGAAGCGAACCCGATTCATTACTTAAATCAGAATTAAAAAATTCATTTGTATATGAATGAGCTAGCTCATGAGCAAGAACATCAGTTGTTGGCAGACCATTATTTTCGAAAAAATCTAGTTCCATATACGTGTAAGTCGTGTTACTAAAATCACCAAAAGTTAAGTTAAAAGCTTGCCGCCCTTCACATCCTATCATGAAATGATTAGAGGTATTTACTTCATTTGAATTGAATTCAACGCCAACGATCTCCTCAAAATCATCCCTTACTTTTTGAATCTTTTCTCTAATTGCAAATTCCAACGGTGTATCTTCCTCTGTTATAGGACATACATCAGTTCCTCCACTGAGATAATCAGAAGCACCATTAGGACCAAAGGTTGGCCCATTACATCTATTACTTCGACTAATAACGATATCATCATCACCTGACACCACAGTTATTAAAGAATTCGAATTTTTAATTAAATCAAACTCATCACTTATATTGGAGCTAATTCTATCCAAAGAGCTGATTCCATTATGACGAAATATAACAGACTTTAATAAATTTCCACTGTGTGCATCTATCCAAGACCTGTGCCTTCCATCCGATTGATAATCTACAATCCATACAAGGTTATAATTACACTCTGATACTAATCCATGGGAAATTACAAGCTCTACATTTTCCACTTCAGCGTGTATGATGTCTTCTAAATCAGTTTGATCAATAGATGGATTAATGTCAATATTAATACCAGAAAAAATAGTTGGTTGGATAAAAGAAGGTTTCACAGGTTCGCCATCACAAGGATCAAATGGTGTAGGTGGTCCTGGTGGACCATCTGGTCTAAAAACAACTCCTCCAGAAACTTTCACTCCTTTGTAATACTCTTGATATTTCACGTAGTATAAATGTGAATTAACACGGCTTTGTGTTCTTTTGGTTTCTACAATAGTGTAATTTTGATCAAGTTGAAGATATGGATATAAGGTTTCTAAATCATTTATCTCACTATATGAATTAAGTCGAATGTTGCCATCTTGTGAGATGGATTCTACTTTGGACTTGATTTCATCAATTTTTGATGCATATAGAAATGCATTGATATGTTCACACTGAATGTCGTCAATTTCGTGATACTCAGTTTGAGTAAAAATTAAAGATGGATAAAAGATAAAAGATAAAATACTTCGTGATTCGACTCATGGTTATTTTTTTTGGTTAGAAAAGTATCTAAATTTAATTAACGATATATTTAATATCAAACATTTAGTAATTTTTAACACTTTTATGTTTTCAAAATATACTTTAGTCTTGGGCGATGCGTTTCAGCAGGAAGCCCTAGATGGACAAGGGATCGGCAGCGGCACGAAAGAGGTCTGCCCATTTTCGGGCAGACTGAAGGAGTACAGCAGAGAGCGCGGTCCCGCCATCAGGTCGGGATGGCCCCA
>JALZVN010000029.1 GCA_023299965.1 Saprospiraceae bacterium
TTCTGGTTAGATCCTATGGGAAATGTTATTGCAACGACAGCGGGTACTCCAACTGGACCTACTACAGTAACTGGTATGTTAGATGGTTCTTTCTTTACGCAAGAAGGTACGTATTCTGTGCAAGTAATAGATAATGGTTCTTGTTGTCCACTGTGTACAACGGTAGATTTGCCATTAGATGATCCACCGCCGGCAGTAGCTGCTGTAGTCGTGGGAGCTAATGGTGCTGAAGGGGAATTCAACTGTACTAATGAAACGGTTATAGTAACAGGTGGACCCGATGGTAATATCACCCCTGTTGTAGAGCAATTCCAAATAGAAGATGCTAATGGAGTTCGAGAGCAACTAGATGTGCATAATGTTTCTGTAGATGGTAGATTGACGGAAATTACCATTACACGTGAAACGATTGAGGAGCATTTTCCAGGAGCTGACAATGGAAGTATAAGAATTGTATACGGATTCTTGGAGTCATTTACGGATTTTTGCTTTGCAGATGCATTTGTGGAAATTCCTTTTGATTTTAGACAGCCAGATATAGATATAGATAACCCAGCAGATTTGGACTGTGGATCTAATCCAACAGTGGAGATTAATGCTTCTAATACTTCATCAGCTGATAATCACAATACTGGCTTCAATTGGGAACCAGCAGATGGTACGTCTTCTATTGCTGGAGCAGATACAGATCGTCCAGTGGTGACTAATAATGGTAAATACTATGTAACAGTTACGGATTTAGTGAATGGATGTACAGCTGTAGATTCTATTGATGTAGGAGGTATGGTAGATCCACCAATACTACAAGCCATAGCGCCTGTAACTTTAGATTGTAACACTACGACTATGTTGGTAAGCACAACAGGAGATGCTGGTGGAGCAGGTATTTCATATTCTTGGATGGGACCAGATGGTTCTGACTTAGGTATTTCTGTGCCTGAACTTACTGCCGATACAGAAGGAACATATATATTGACAGCTGTTAATGACGTGAACTCTTGTCAATCTCAGACTTCATTCAATGTAATCATAGACATGCCAACACTAGCGATTTCAAATGTTAGAGATTCTGTACTTAATTGTAATGTTCAACAAATTACTTTCCCAGATGCCATTGTTGATGGTGGAGGGGTAATGGGATATACTTACTCTTGGATGGATCCTAGTATGACTGAAATATCTACAGATGCTGGATTTACAGCGGACGTGGATGGAACATATACTTTGTTAGTAACTGATGTTCAGACGGGTTGCGACATGACTATCACAAGAGAGATAATCCTAGATATGGATGAGCCACTACTTGATGCTTTACCAAATGATCTTGTGTTGACTTGTACGAACAATAGTATGGTTAGTGCTATTGCAAATGCTACAGATGATATGGGAGGTGCTATAACTAATTTGACATATGAATGGTTCCAAGGAGATGTATCAACAGGTACATCCATCGGGACGGATGCTCAAATAGGTTTTACAGCAGAAGGTACCTATACGGTATTGGTGACAAATCCTTCAAACGGATGTACATCAATGCTTCCTATAATAATAGATGAAAATATCGAAGAGCCAGATGCTGAGATTTTAGATCCTGATAATATCACTTGTGATGCTGATATGGTCATGTTACAATCAAGCTCTATGACTACAGGTTCACTTAGTTATCAATGGTTACAAGGAGACGAAAACGGTACTCCATTGGGAACTGCTGCAGATCAAGAGGTTTCTGCAGATGGTGCGTATACATTGATCATCACTAATGATGAAAATGGATGTACTACTATTGCTAATACTACAGTAGGCATGGATATGATGGCGCCAACAGCAGAAGCTGGGCTCGATCAAATAATTAATTGTAATAATTTGACAACTGGTGTTCAGTTAGATGGTACTGGTTCAGGTGGTATTGGAACACTTACTTACCAATGGATGGCTCCAGATATGAGCGATGCTGGTAATGCTGAAACAATTAACGTTTTGACGGAAGGACTTTATACTTTGATCATTACAGATTCTTCTAACGGATGTACATCTATGGAAACGGTATTAGTATCTTTAGATGATACTGCTCCGGAAAATGTAACTGCTACAGATGGTATTATTTCTTGTACAGATCCCAATTTGACACTTATGGGTTCTACTAGTTCTACTGGTAACTTTGCATTCTGCTGGACTGATGCAGGTAATAATCCTTTTCCAGATGGAGAAACTTTGGATATATCCCAAGCTGGTACGTATACTTTTACAGTTAAGGATTTAGATAATGGTTGTTCAACTGCGGTAAATACTTTAATCGAAAATGATAGTGATACGCCTTCGGCAATACCAATGCAAATAGCAGGTACGCCTGGTGAATTATCATGTAATAATCCAACAATAACTTGGGAAGGACAAGGAATTGGAAATGATCCAAATTTGGATATCCAATGGGAAGGACCGGATGGACCAATATCAGGCGCTTTAGTTATGTTTGATCAGAATACTACACCTGGACAGTATACCCTAACGGTAACAGCTCCTAATGGATGTTCTGCTGAAGCAGATATTACTCCTTCATTCAATTTTGATACACCTGTGATCGATCTTACAGCTGGTACTATATTTTGCGATCCGGAGCAAGTTACGCTTACGGCAACTGATGTTATTGCTGGATCAGCTAGTTTTACGTGGACCGACCCTAATGGAAATCAACTTACACAAGGATTGAGTAACCCAACAGTTATGGAGCCTGGTATGTATATGGTTGAAGCAGTTGGAGATAATGGATGTGTGACTACTGACATGATAGA
>JALZVN010000030.1 GCA_023299965.1 Saprospiraceae bacterium
CCCCCCCCCAAGATTGCTATTTACTAGTGTAATCGTGTTTTTGATTTTATTCTCGAACAGCATAATATTTGGACAAAATAATGACTGTATAGAGCCTAACTTTCCATTCGATGGCATACCAAAAACTCCCTTATGTGAAGAAATAGGAGATATGCAATTTGATCTTTATGTTGGAGAAGGAACAACAACAACACACTCCTCTCAAATTGGAAATCCACTGCCAACACATGAGATACGTGTAGTAGGTAATTTTACTATCGATAACAACTTTCTTCTAAACAACTCTACGGTGATGATTGACCCCGATGTCTCAATTATTATAGAGGAAGATGCTCATTTGATAATTGATAATTCATCCTTGTTTGCATGTGATCAATTATGGAATGGTATATCAATGAATGATTTTTCTAGTATAACTACAAGAAACAATACAATTATTGAAGATGCCAAAGCTGCAATTCAGTCTTCTGATAAGGTTTATACTTTTCTTAAAATTGATGACACCCGCTTCAATAGGAATAGAATAGGATTAAGTTTATTGAATCCAAACATGTTGCCTCATGGCCCTTCTGTAATAACTTTTAACAGCAATTCTTTTGAGTGTGATGCGCCATTGAATGGCACAGATTTAGAAGTTACGTTTGCGGGCATTGAATTGGAAAACACTCAACTGTATGTAAAGGGTAATAAAGATAGAGAAAATACTTTCATAGGCTTGCAAAATGGAATAAATGCAATAGGAATAAGTAGCCTTAAAATAAGCTATTTTGAATTTGAAAATATACTAAATACGGGTATTGTTAATGAAAAAACAAATTTGAATGCATCTTTTTGCAAATTTACACAGGGAAAAAATAGGGATATAGAAGCAAACCTAATTAGTGATTTAGTAGTTCAAGATTCTGAATTTAGTTTTGTTGATAATACAATCTCAGGCGGCGGTGGAACATTAGGAAGAGTATCTATTTATGGAGAAAATTTTAGAATCAATTCGAATGTAGATATTAAAAACAATCACTTTCTTCATGAAGAATTAAATTCTACTCGAAATTCTTTATGTATTTTTTTCAAAGCAGGTATTGTTGAGACAGGGACACGAGTAAATTTATTTGATAATTATTTTACGTATCATCAAAGACAAGGTGATTGTATCAAGATTGAAGGTGATTATCTTAACGCTAATAGTTTACGTATTGAGTTCAATAAATTTCTTGACTGTGGTGATTCTCAAAATTTAATACACGTAAACGATGGAGGAAAGCAAAATTTAGCTATTGTAAACAATATAATAGATGGCAATAATAATTCAGTAAACCCAGCAATAAGTCCAAATAATGGGATAAATCTTGAAGGGTCAATAGGCTTTAATAATGAAGTGAGTTCAAATCGTTATTTAGTTGATTTGACAACTTTTCTTGATAATGCGAATGCTACCATTGCTATTCGAACAACTAATTTTTTCAATACAACTTATTGTGATAATTCTTTTGCGGATGTACCTGTTGGACTTAGTTTCAATGGAGTAAATTTAGGAACCCTTATGCGTAGCAATGAATTTATCGGCGGATCACGTATGCTAAGATTAAATGGGATAATTGGAGATCAAGGAAATCAAGGTGCTAACCATAATGGAAATACGTGGAGAAGATTGTTTTCTGGAGCGTCTCCGATAGCACATGCAGAATGCATATCAGAAAATTGTGATTTATCAAGAATATTAGTACATACTGAACAAGTCACTTCTCGTCTAGGGACAACTCCAGAATACTACCCTGCTTTTGTATCTCCTCAAAGTGATTGGTTTACTGTAGATCTCACTGGAATTCCGATAGATTTTTGTGCTAACCAATTTACTGGGGGAGAAAAGCCGGAGTTGCTATTCACAAAGACTGCAAATGGCGAACTGGATGAAGAAACTGGTGTAGTTTGGGAAGCCGAAAAATACTTGTATAAACAATTAATAGAAAGCCCAGAAACTATAGGCGAATCAAATGCTACGAACATTTTTGTTGGTTTACATCAGGATTCTAATATCGAAAGTTTTTATGAAATATCAAATCGTTATCAAGCGGCATTTGATAATCCTGCATTAGTAGATGAGTTAAAAGAGTTAAAGATAAATAAGCAATTAATAGGAGATCAAATTGATTTAGTTGAATCAGAAATTGAAAGCATAGGTGTAACAGAGAATTTACAAATGCAGAAAGAGGATTTATTATCTAGAGATTTTGAAATTGATGGACTTATTTCTGAGATTATCGCTACTTATAATACTCATTTAGCGGATGGTCTTTTAGTTGCTTTTAATCTTAATAATAAAATTACCACTTCAGCACTGCATGAAATTAATGAAAAGGCAGTGAATCGAATTTTGATTTCATCAATTATAAATAGATCAGATGATCTTGCAGGTCAAGATTTGAATTTACTATTGAGTATTGCTATGCAGTGCCCGCAAACGGGCGGTATAGCAGTTTATAAAGCACGTGGCATGCTTCCTACTTGTGAAAGAATTGATTTAGAAGATGACTTTAACTCTTGTTATCCAGAAGAAATTATAGAAGAGCGGACAAGTGAAGAGCCAATTAAAAATGCCTCAAGGACACAAGAATTTACCCTTTTTCCAAATCCTGCATCAGATTATTTTGAATTTAATAAAATAAAGGAAGCCGAAGGAGAATTGAAAATAATAGATGCTTTAGGACGAGAGTATCTTTCTAGGAAATTTTCGATGAATGACTGGCACTTAAAATTTCAACTTGATATGCCAAAAGGAATTTATTTTTGTTCAGTGTATTGGGACGACGGTACTTCTTACATGCAAAGTTTATTCATTCAATAAATAAACATATTTATTTATATTTTTTGTACGAGGAGTAGTGGAGACTCCCCGTGCAAAAAAAAACAAATTACTTAATGAGATGAAATATTTATTAGTTATAAATTTGATTTTTTTCGGCAATATTTGTTATGCCCAGACAAAATATGACGCGCAATGGATTTTAGGGCAAAGAGCCGACGTGAATATTGATTTCAATTCCAGTTCAGCAGATATTTTGTCAAGATCATATGCGAATGAA
>JALZVN010000031.1 GCA_023299965.1 Saprospiraceae bacterium
TTACGTGTACCAGAACTGCAGGTAGAGGGTCAGAATGAAGGTGTAAGATCTTCTTTCGAAATTACAGAAGATGTATTTTCAGGATCGGCATTACAGAACCATACTACATATTACTTTACAGCTTTAGCTTATGCATTTAACGAGTACGCTCAATATGACGTGAATGATCAAGATGGTCAGCCTACACCATATCTTGAGGGTAGAAGGAATATACAAACGTATTCTGTTACGCCTAGACCTATCGTAGATAGAAGCTTGCAAGCAGAATATGGAGATGGAGCTGTTGTTACTCGTCTTGACGGTGTTGGTGCAGGTGGAAATTTCTTGTCTTTATCTAGTGAAGAAAGAGATGCTTTATTTGACGCACAGTCTGCAGGAAATCCTTATGAAGGACCTGTTACTTACCAACAAGGTGGTGGACCAGTAGAAGTGTCTGTAATAGATCCTTTGAGAGTAAGAGATGGTGTTTATGTATTAAGATTAGATCAAGACGCAGCTCTTGAAACTGGTCAAAGCGCATGGGAATTATTTGATGGTGAATCGAACCAAAGTTTAGGGCGTGCAGATCAAAGCCTTGAAAATCAAAATGAGCAAATCTTTTCAGACTTAGGAATATCATTGACTATTCAACAGACTTCTGATGCTGGAGATTTAGTTGATGATTCTAATGGTGCGATTGGACAGACTATATTTTATGAAGATCCAAGACAGCAATGGTTAACGCCGGTAGCAGATAATGCAATATTACCTGGTGCTCAAGCTTATGATTTACATTTCCAACCTACTGCAGGTGCAGAATTGAACTTTGATTTAGATCCTAATCAAGCATATACAAATTTAGGTACGGGGCACTTTGCACCCTATACATTGATGGATTGGACAGTAAGACCAAACTTTTACGCTACGCCTGCATGGTTAATTTCACAGTCTAGTTTAGTGCAGTCTCTGAATCCTTTGGAAGCTATCAATAATGTAGATGTTGTATTTACGAGTGATAAATCTAAGTGGAGTAGATGTGTCGTTATTGAGACTGGTAACAGATATTTCACGGATGCAGGTTTTGAACTTGACAATGGTAAGGAGAATTTTGAAGTAGTTGATAGACCTTCAGTAGGAAGAGAAGATAATGACGGTGATGGTAGACCAGATCCAGATGGTACGGGTACAGGATTCGCATGGTTCCCAGGTTATGCCATTGATGTAGAAACAGGGGTTAGATTAAACATATTTTTTGGAGAAAACTCTGTGTTTGGAGATAACTCAATAGATCCTGGTTCTCTAACAGCAGTGAATGGATCGGATATGATGTTTAATCCAAGTCCTCAGGCTGGTATTCCTCCAATAAATGGATTCAGTCCTAGTAACTTGATATTAGGTGGTATGCATTATATGTACGTAACAAGACAAGCTTATGATGAATGTGAGTTTATCAACGATAGATTGAATCAGGCTATTCCTTTTAGAAGAGTGGATGCAGTTCAGCAAATCGCATGGGCTGGAATAGGTTTGGGTTCAGTAAATGCACCAATGCTGTCTTACGCTGATGGTTTAATACCTACAGAGACAGTGGTTAATCTGAGAGCAGATAATCCTTATAATACTGCACTTGCTACTGGCGACAATTCAGAGTTCCCAAGTTATGAATTTGAATTTGAGAATGCTTCTCCATTACCTGTCACTACTGAGTCAGAAATAAATGAGCAATTGGATGCTATTAATGTAGTGCCAAATCCATATTTAGCATTTTCTGCTTATGAGGAAATTACTACAGCAAATGTGGTGAAGATTACGAATCTTCCTGCGAGATGTGTAGTTACGATTTACTCTCTTGATGGACAGTTTATCAGACAGTATAACAGAGACGAAGTCGAGTTTAGAACTTCAGGTTCAAATCCAGGTGTATCATTTAGCCAAATAAGTCCTGCTATTGAATGGGATTTGGAAAATGCTGCAGGTATCCCAATCTCTAGTGGTGTGTATTTGATCCACGTAGCAGCTGAAGGTCTTGGAGAGCGAGTAATTAAATGGTTTGGTGTGAACAGAGAATTTGATCCTACTGGACTATAAAAAATAATAATTAACGTGAAGGTGTTCGAAAGATCACCTTCACTTAAAAAATATATCATGAAAAAAATATTTTTACTTTTAATTGCTTTTACTACAATAAGCTTAAGTCTATTTGCTGGTAATCCAGATAGACAAGGGGAAGCTGGAGCATATGAGTTGCTCATGAACCCTTGGGCTAAAAGTGCTGGTTTGCACACTATAAATACGAGTAGTATCTCTGGTGTAGAAGCTATGCGTCTTAATCCAGCAGGTGTTGGGAGAATTATCGGGACGGAGATTGCTTTATCTCATACTTTTTATTTAGTTGGAACAGACATTTCTTTGAATGCTGCAGGTCTTGCCCAGAAAATTGGTAAGAATGGAGCTTTTGGAGTTTCCATTATGGCTGTTGATGTTGGCGATCTTCCTATCACAACTGAAGCACAACCAGAAGGAACTGGTTCAACGTTTTCTCCTGGTTTCTTTAACATCGGAATTACATACGCACATACTTTTGAAAATAAGGTAAGTGTTGGTGTAACGGCTAGAGGAATTTCAGAATCAACTGCTGATCTTCAAGCTACTGGTTTTGCAATTGATGCAGGTGTTCAATATGTATCAGGCGAAAATGATGAATTTAAATTTGGTATCTCATTGAGAAACGTTGGTACGTCTATGCAGTTTAGAGGTCAAGGATTAGGTGTGCAAACTGATGTTGACAATGTTGGACTTACATTAAACTCAAGAAGTGAATCTTTTGAATTGCCATCTGTTCTTAATATTGGTCTTTCATACGATTTTCGCATTGATGAAAAGCATATGCTTACTGGACTCGCTAACTTTACAGCAAACTCATTTTCAAATGATCAGTTGAGTGCTGGTGTTGAATACAGTCTGCTTGAAATGTTTCAATTAAGAGCTGCTTACAGATACACTGTAGATGGTGAAACAGAAGTTGAAGTACTTGCTCCTGTTTATACTGGATTAGCAGTAGGTGCATCTGTAATTATTCCTTTTAGTAAGGAATCTGATGCTCAAATTGGAATTGACTACGGCTATAGAGCCTCTAACCCTTGGGATGGATCTCATAACTTGACCTTAAAACTTATGTTCTAGAACTACAGTTATAAGTATTATGTATATAGGTAATAATAAATTTTATTATCTTTGATAAAAGAGCGCTTCTATATTTTAGGTATAGAAGCGTTCTTTTATGTTATTAACTTATTCGTTTACAAAAAACAATAAACGAATTTCTATCAGTCTTATCTGAAAGTATAAAAACCAAACCGTATGGCAGATTATACATACATGACCAAGGAAGGTTATGAAAAACTCAAAACAGAATTGGATGTTTTGAAAACAGTCAAACGTCAAGAAATTGCTGCTGCAATTGCTGAAGCAAGAGAAAAAGGCGATCTCTCCGAGAATGCAGAATACAAGGCTGCAAAGGACGAACAAGGAATGCTAGAGATGAAAATCTCTCAGTTGGATGGCAAATTGGCTCAGGTTAGGCTTTTAGATGCTAGTCAGGTCGATGCATCAAAAGTAAGTTTGCTTACCACTGTCCGCATTAAAAACCTAAAGAACGATAAAGAACTAAAGTATACTATAGTACCTGAATCAGAATCAGATATAAAGAATAAGAAGATTTCTAGCTCTTCACCTGTTGGTGAAGGATTGTTGGGGAAGAAGGTAGGGGATAAAGCAGAAGTGCAAACTCCTAGAGGTGTTATTGAATTTGAAATCCTTGAGATTACGGTTGAATAAACGATTACATGGCTTCAATATTCACAAAAATAATAACAGGAGATATCCCATCTTACAAGGTGGCAGAAGATGACTTATTTTTTGCCTTCTTGGATATTAATCCTGTCGCGAAAGGACATACATTGGTAGTGCCTAAAACAGAAGTAGACTACATCTTTCATTTGGAGGATGATATCTTACAAAAAATGATGCTTTTTGCCAAGAAGGTAGGAGTTGCTATTGAAAAAGCTATCCCATGTAATAGGATTGGAATTAGCGTAATAGGCTTAGAAGTCCCTCACGCCCACATACACCTAATGCCAATTAGTAAGTTATATGATATGAGTTTTGAGAAGACTAGATTGAACTTCTCAGAAGAAGAATATAAGCAGATCGCAAGTGCAATAAGAGAAAATCTAGTTCTTTAGTTAATAAAATCTGAATCAAATTTATTTTTTTTGATTTCTACTCGCCTCAAATTCTGCAGGATTAACCTTTTTGTTGAGCGTCACAGCTACTTTTCTGAAGTCTTGGACTCTATCCTTTAATATTAATATTCTAGCTGAATATTTATCAGATTGAAAGCTTAACGCTCCATCTGCACCTTGATATATGTTCGCCTCTTTTTCCATCCATCCTTTACTAACCAACTCATTTTTGTAAAACTGCTTTATTTGCTCAATAGTATTCGTGGTTTCCATTTGCATAACAACTGTCCCATTTACAATATCAGTATTCCCAACATTGCTGACTTCACTATTTGGCATTACAGGAAAACCAATATCCTGTAGCGTTTTTGGATAATCCTCGCCCGTACTAGAAATGATGTTTACTGGGTCTCGTAAGACTACCATCTCATCTTTTTTCTTAGTTGTATTCTGGACCTCTGTTACCTTAGTAGATGGAGCGTCTTCAACACAAGCGGTTAAAAGACAGCAGCATAGGCAGAAGTATAAGATATTGATTTTCATAATACAGTGTTGTAAACACGAAATTGCATACTTAATGACTAAAATTCAATAGAAGGAGTAATATAATTTCGAGGACATAATTTAATAAGATTACATATCAATACATATACTTATATATAATTGATATATGTAGAGCGTCTTATTTACTTAAATAGTGCTCTAATACCAGTTGAGAATTCAAATGAATTAAATCTATCATTATTTGGTCCTAGACCATTTCCATTTAAGAATTGGGCATAAGTCGTTTGTCCGAAAATACTGTATCTACTAGAGATTTTTCTCTCCAATCCCATTCCAATATTGAAGGTGAAATATCTATTTCCAATGAATGAACCACCATCAAACCAACCAGATGCAAATATTTTATCTGAAAAATCTGATTCATCTAATAAGACTTTAGAGTCAGTATGATCAGGGCGTTTGTTATTACCTACAAAGTCAGATTCAATAAAATGATAGGTCTGTGTAGCAACATGCATAGAAGCTCCACCATGCATATAAAAATGCGTCTTTTCCAACTTGTCACTAAAATGATAACGCAAGTTTAAAGGCACTGTAAGCAGGTTCATTTCAATTTTATTCAATTCTACCTGCAAGTATCCGGTTACTATATTTCCAATGTTTTGTACTAGCGTTTCTGGCTTATATGTTCTTGTAGAATACTTAAAGCCAGATTCTAATTCCCACTTACCCAATAAAATACTAGTAGAAAGACCTGCGCCGTATCCTATTGTAGAGTGATTATATGATTCAAGATTGAAAATCTTGTCAAAGGGGGTTAATATCACCGTATAGGCAGCATCTATATGTGCCCCTAGTCTCCATGTTAATATTGGAAGATTTTCAGTGCACGACAAACATGCTGTAACTCCTTGACCAATAAATGGAATATTCATTATCGATGTGGTAGGCAGTTTAGAGATATTACTACCTGAGCCATATGTAGAAAGGGTTTCTTCTTCTATTTGTTCTATAAAGGTAGGAGGTGTATCCTGCACCGGAATCTGTTCATTTTTACTTTTTACAACGGCTGTTACCGTATTTGCTAATATTGAATTAGAATTGTCGCTATTTGCTAAGATCGGAGTCAATGCGCTTTTATCTTTGCTAGGTGTAATTTGCGCCGAACTGGTCATTCTATCCTTATCAATAATAGATAAGTCTTGAGGAATGGACTCTTTCTGAAGATTTGGCTTTATGTTAAAAGCTTTAGCTGTATTATTTATAGCACTTACTTTTCTATTATCATGGCGAGAAGCTGCAACTCCGGAAATCAATACTTGATCCGATTCTACTTTATTAAGCTCTTGTGATTGTGATATGGCTGCCTTTTTAGCGATTTTATTCTGCGCTATATGTTGATCTAACAAAGGCTTAGCTTGGAAAAATATTAAGATCAATGAAGCAAGAATCGCGACCTCAGCCAGTTTGTATTTGAAAAGGAGTTTATACGGTAAGATGAACTCTTTGTCGAGTTCCTTTTCAAGTACTTCCCAGTCACCAGCTTTTTGAGGAACAGTAAAGTTTAAAAGCTTTTCATAACTGACTTGGTCTAGATTCGAATCTTGATTATCTAAATCAGCGTGATGCAATTCTTCTAATCGTTCTTCTAATAAGTCCCAAGAACTATCATTGTATGCCGATGTCAAATCCTCTAGGTTACTTTTTACGGTATTGTCAAGCGCTATATCTGATTCTATTTCTTGTAGATTCTCGTCTAAGTCTAGGCTAGGCATAAATGCATTCCAAGCTGGCATTTCTATGCTAGAAATGCTTTCTATGGCGTCTTTGACTTTTAGGTCAAAACGTTGATCTTCTATAGGAGTACCAGAGAACTGAGTATCCATCTTGTCACTTAGCATGTCCCAAGTGTCCATAGAATCGCCACCGTCGAGGTTCGAAAGTTTATCTTTTAAAAATTTATCAATGTTCATGTTTGATAAATTTTGTTTTTATGATGTTCTTAAGCTTCATTCGCGCTTTAACTAAATTTGATCTTGATGTACTTTCGGTTATATCTAGTTTTTTCGCTATTTCTTTGTGAGAGAATCCTTCTATCACGTATAAATTAAAAACAGTTCTATATGAAGGAGTCAATGATCTGACGGCTTCGAGAACCTCTTGTTCTGACATTTGGCTAATGGCATCTGCTCCTTTGATTTGTTGGTTATAGACCTTATCCAAATTCTCAGTACGCCTTCTTACCTCTTTTCGGTAAAAATCTATAGCCGTATTCACCATTATTCTACGCATCCATGCTACCAAAGATGTGCCGGGCTTATATTTTTCTATATGTTTGAAAATCTTAATGAATCCATCATGTAGGATATCGAGCGCATCTTCTCGGTTGTTTGAGTAACGGAGACATACGCCCATAAGATTGCCATAATAGCTCTCATATAGAGATTTTTGTGCCCAACGTTCTTTATTAACGCAGGCTTGAATTAAGTCTTTCTCTTGGTTTTTCAAGTTGATAGCGATTTCCATAATTCCTTGTTTGATTAGAAAATCGAATAGAATCAGAGTTTTAGATATAACTCTTCGTAATAAATACATCTATTCATATCTAAAACTAAAGAATTGTGAATAAATTGCGAAAATTATATACTGGTTTATTCTATTTACCTCAGAATAACGTTTTGAAATGACTATTGGCTGCCATTTTCAAGACTTTATTAAGGTTTTGTTAAAGAATAATGCACAGATATAGTCTATACAATGTTTTATAGTTTTATGTAAAATACTACTCATGAAAAAAGTCTGCTTTACTTTCATCTTGACGCTTACGTTGTTATGTTCATATACAGGAGTCTATGGTCAAAAATATGGTCATGTCAATCTTGGTAATCTATTAACTAAAATGCCTGCAATAGAAGAGAGTAGTGAGGGACTACTGACCTATCAGGAGCAGCTACAAGCGGCGCTACAAATAAAAATCGATAAGTGGGAGCAGAAGGTGGTTGATCTACAAAAGCAAGCACAAGAAGTAACCCCGAAAGAACTAAAAGCAAGAGAATCACAATTGCTTGAAGAGCAGCAGGAGATCCTCCAAGAAGAGCAGCAGCTCAACAATAAAATTCTGGAAAAGAGAAATGCCATTATGGGACCTATTATAGCTAAAGCTCAAAGCGCAATTAATGAGGTAGGGCAGGAGAATGGCTATACTATGATATTTGACACTTCTATTCCAAACTTGGTTTTGTATGTGGAAGAAAGCGATGACCTGATGACGAAAGTGTTAGCTAAGTTAGGCATAAAAGAAGAATAGGTGATTTCAATCCTTAAAGGGTATCTTATACTATCCTTCTCTAAATACTTTTCACAAATTTGTTAAGCTGGTCTATATCCAGCTGACCTATTAGTTGATTGTTTTCAAAAATGGGCACTATACCGTAACCTCTTTTTTGAAATAAACCAATCACATTTTCTAGGGGGGAGTGACTCAGCACCGTTTCCCATGATTGACTAATGTATTTTTCTATTGGGCTATCCAGGTCATTTGATGCTTGAGCGTGCAGAATGAACTCATAGAATAATGCACCGACTACTTGGTCTTCATGGTTGAATACTAAAAAGTATTTTTCTTGTTCGTTAGATACTTCAATAGCTTCTCTGATACTCTGATCAAGATACAATCTAGTACGTATCGGTTGCATTAAAAAACGGACATCTTTGCCCTCTAACACAGCAGCTCGCTTTACATTTTTCCATTCAAAGCGAGAGGTGATTACAACGAAAATAGCAATAAAGCATAGAATATAATTTCCAAAAAATAAACCCCAGAGAAAGAATCCAGCGGCAGAAATCTGAGCAACGATAAAAGCAATTTTAGTAGCCTTGACTCGAGTCATTTTCATAGCAAGCAATGAACGCAAAACACGTCCTCCATCCATGGGGAAAGCTGGGATAAGATTAAACAAACCCAATAGGACATTAGTCCCCAATATGAGCGGTCCCAAGTTGTTCCATTTGCTCAATACTTCCAATTCAGATTCGCCTACGATAAAAATTCCATGGTCTCTAAATATCAAAAGTATAGGCAGTAAGATAAGGGCGATTAGCACATTCACAGCTGGACCAGCCAGGGCTACTACCAACTCTTCTTTGGGTCGAGCAGGTATTTTTTCTAGCCTCGCGACTCCACCAATAGGAGAAAGGATAATGTCTCTAGTATTGACGCCATATTTTCTAGCTGTCAATGCATGTCCATATTCATGGAGTACAACACAGGTGAAAATGGAAATAAAAAATACAGAAAGCATAGCAATGGGCTGGACACCTGCATCTATCTGATAGCCCAAAAATAAGATCCACAAAAATATGAATGGAAAGGACCAGTGTAGAAAAACTGGAATGTTGAATAGAGTAGCTATTTTGAGAGTTCCTTTCATGTAATTTAATAAGCCGTACTAGCAATACAATTTATCGAAAGATAGGTTTTATTATTATGCCATTTAATGTTTCTGTAACAAATGCCAAATCGCTGACTTGTA
>JALZVN010000032.1 GCA_023299965.1 Saprospiraceae bacterium
CCGAACTATTAGCTATCATACTAGGTAGTGGTTCTAGGGACGAAAGTGCCTTAGAATTAAGTAAAAAGATACTCGCTTCTGTCGAGAACAATCTTAATCAATTGGGGAAAGTAGACCTCAAAAGTTTGCAAAAATTTAAAGGAGTAGGTCAGGTAAAATCTATCACCTTAGCTGCAGCTCTAGAGCTGGGTCGTAGAAGACAAAACGCGGATATCATCGCAAAGCCAAAAATAACCTGCAGCAAAGATGTCTATACACTGATGCAAAGTAGATTGGTAGATCTACCCCATGAGGAGTTCTGGATTTTGCTTCTCAATAGAGCCAACTTGGTAGAGCACAAGATACTAATCAGTAAAGGCGGCGTTGCTGGTACTGTAGTAGATAATAAGCTGATCTTTAAGCACGCTTTGGCGCATCTAGCTTCCTCCATCATACTCGTGCATAATCATCCATCTACAAACAATAGACCTTCAAAAGCAGACATAGACATCACAAAGAAAATCAATGAATCAGGGAAGTTATTAGATATTAAAATATTGGATCATGTGATCGTCGCTGGGCAAAACTACTACAGCTTTGCAGACGAAAATATGCTCTAAGACTGTAAAATCGCTGATTTATCTCCAGATATTGGTAGTTTTATAGCAATCGCAAAACATCGTAGCATATAAGTTGTTTTTCTTTCGCATGAAAAACAAACAACAATTTGATTTTGAGATTTTCAAACGAGTCATTCGACTTGCGAATCCGTACAAAGGAATCTTATTTTTTTGTGCCTTTCTAGCTGTTGTTCTGGCACCAGTCACGGTAATACGACCGTATTTGATCAAAGAAATGGTCGATAAGTACATCTTCAAATCAGATGTGGAAGGTATGATCTTTATGACGGGGGTCATATTTGGTGTTCTCATCCTAAATGTATGCCTTAGATATTTGTTCATATACTACACCAATTGGTTGGGGCAGTCTGTAATTAGAGATTTGAGAATGAAAGTTTTCAACCATATCACTAGTCTCAAGCTTAGATACTTTGACACTACTCCTATCGGAACATCGACAACTAGAACGATAAATGATATTGAAACCATCAACTCTATTTTTACACAAGGAGTGATTACCATCATTGCAGATTTGTTGACGCTAATCGCAGTATTGGTAATCATGACTATTACTAGTTGGAAACTCACGCTTATTTGTTTGACTACTGCTCCTTTTTTGATCTTGGCTACTTATATATTCAAAGAAAAGGTAAAGGCTAGTTATCAAGTGGTAAGAACGCAAATTCAGAAAATGAATGCCTTTTTGCAAGAGCGTATCACAGGTATGAAGATTGTTCAGGTCTTCAATGCTGAAAAGCAGCAGATGGATACCTTCAAAGGCATTAATCGAGATTATACTCAAGCGAATCTCAACTCTATTCTATATTACGCTATCTTTTTTCCAGTGGTAGAAATTATATCTGCAATTGCGCTAGGATTGATGGTCTGGTATGGCGCTAAAGGGGTAATCGCTGGAGATGTATCACTTGGTGCCTTAGTTGCATTTCCTTTGTTTCTAAGTTTACTATTCAGGCCAATTCGATTGTTAGCGGATAAATTTAACACCCTTCAGATGGGTTTAGTAGCGGCAGGGAGAGTCTTTGACCTGCTTGATACTGAAGACAAAATAGTAGAAAAGGGGGAAAGGGCAGTCCAGAAATTAAGTGGAGATGTTGTCTTTAAGGACGTACAATTTGCCTACAATGATAAGGATCTAGTGCTCAAAAATATCTCCTTTGAACTTAAGGAAGGGGAAACGATGGCTATCATAGGGAGTACCGGTTCTGGTAAGAGTACGCTGATCAACATCCTTAACCGTTTCTATGAACTAAACAGTGGGGAGATTAGCATCGGGGGGGAGAACATCGACAATATGACTATCGAAAGCTTGCGCAGCCGTATTAGTATTGTACTGCAGGATGTATTCTTATTTAGCGGAAGCGTACTTGAAAATATCAACCTCAAGAATCCAGCAATTAGTAGAGAGGAAGTCATTGCTGCGTCCAAGATGATCGGCGCTCATGAATTCATAGAAAAACTACCTGGTGGGTATGACTATGAAGTCATGGAAAGAGGCGCTACCCTATCTATGGGACAAAGACAGTTAATCTCCTTTGTGCGTGCACTGGTATTCCAACCAGATATCCTTATACTGGATGAGGCAACTAGTTCGATTGATCCAGAAACAGAGGGAGTCATACAGTATGCGATCGAAAAACTCATCTCTAAGCGAACCTCTATTATAATTGCTCACCGCCTGAGTACCATTAAGCATGCAGATAAGATAATGGTCCTTGACAAAGGCGAAATAGTAGAATTTGGCTCTCACAATGAGTTAATAAAGCAAGCAAACGGCCATTATAAAGCACTTTATGAGATGCAATTTATAGAGGTAGGATAATAATTTAGTCGACAAATTGTACGCCTTAAGCTAAAAGTGACTTATCTTGAGCTTAGATAAGCAACAAAACACCCATCTTTGTGCTTATCATTAATACATCAGCATTTAAAATTTATCATGGCAAATAGAAGTACTTCGAACCCTATTGTAGGTGTTATAGGCCTCGTTCTCTTTTTGATTGTAGCCTATTTTTTGATCAAAAGTATAGCTTGGGTATTGGGATTAATCGCTCCTGTACTCCTTATTCTTACTTTTTTTATAGATCGGAATGTTATTATCAATTATGGTAAGTGGATTATTGACCTATTCAAGACGAAGTGGTATTTTGGTTTGGGTGCTGGAGCAATGACTTTCTTTGGTTTTCCATTTGTAAGTGCTTTTCTATTTGGTAAGGCTATGTTTAAAAAGAAAGTCGCTGATCTAGGTATGAGCATGGGTGGAGATGACCATAGGACTTCTAAAGAAACCTTCACAGACTATGAAGAAGTAGAAAGTGAAATATCTTATGAGGAAGTAGATTTGCCTGAAGAGAATTTGGACCTACCCGAAATAGAGGAAAATCTAAATACATTAGAAGACGATAATGCCTACGATAATCTATTTGGCAACGATAAGTAAACTTTACTAACTTGGCATTGAACCTATACGTACTCTGCTCTATAGTCTTAGCGGTTTGCTATTTAATACTAATTCTCAACTACCTACGTCACTGGAATAAAACAACCATAGTCAAACTTCCAGCGTCTTTTATTCCTAGCACTAGTATAAGTGTTATTATTCCCGTCAGGAATGAACAAGCGCATATTAAGGCTTTATTGAAAAGCATTTTAGCGAATGATTATCCACAATCTTTATTGGAGATCATAGTCGTAGATGATCACTCTACTGACCAAACGGTGTCTATTATAGAACAAATAGACGCAGCCAACATCAAGGTGCTTTCTTTGAGTGAATATAATCTACCAGAGTACTTCAACTCTTTTAAGAAATTTGGTATCTCTAAAGCAATAGAAATGGCTCGAGGAGAATTTATAGTGACAACGGATGGGGACTGCATAGTACCTACTCATTGGCTTTCTTATTTTGCGTATGGGTTTGAAGAAAAAGGCAAATCATTCATAGCCGCTCCCGTAAATTTTCATTTTTCCTCTAATCTGTTAGTTGCTTTTCAAGCTTTGGATTTCATGGGCATGATGGTGGTCACCGGAGCGAATCTAAATCGAAATAAAAGTCTTCTCTGCAACGGTGCTAATCTGGGATACAGCAAAAATCTATTTGATCGAGTAGATGGTTATGAAGGTATTTCAGCGCAAGCATCTGGTGATGATGTCATGTTGATGAATAGAGTAGCAAGTAAAAACTATAATGAACTATACTTCATAAAGAATAAAGAGGCTACTGTCAAAACAGAAGCTGTCCACACATGGTCATCTTTTGTACAGCAGAGATTGCGTTGGGGAACAAAAAACAGCAACAGCAATGACCTTTCTTTAAAACTAGAATTAGGTATTGCATATCTGCTTTGTATCAATATTTTCTTGATGCCGATTTTTATTCTTACTGGGCATTGTATTTTGATTTTTGTATGGATTGCAGTCTTAGGCATTAAAATGATTGCAGACTACTCTTTACTTAGTAAGGCGGCTTCTTTTTTTGAGGAAAGAAAACAACTTAAGTATTTCACTTCAAGTTTCTTCATTCACATTGTCTATATCGCTTATGTGGGTACACTTTCTCTTTTTAAGAAAAAGTATATTTGGAAAGGACGCGAGGTGGAATAATACCAATTG
>JALZVN010000033.1 GCA_023299965.1 Saprospiraceae bacterium
AAAGAAAATTTTGAAATAAATATTCAAGATGCATTAAGCAGTGTAGCTAGAAGTCTCAAAGTCCAAGAAGAAAAAGAAATTGAAGCGATACTCTATGCAGATGACAAAGGGGTACAAAGAGCATATTATCAAAGACAGAAGCAAGCGATCGCTCAACGCTTACCTCCTCCCATCAAGTTGCAACAACTCATAGAAAGAGAATTAAGTGCCAAAGGAATATATACAGAATACAAATATGGCGTTTACTCTATCCCGAAAAAAACCTTTGTTATAAAGAATGGGAATTATCAAGTAGACGACTTTGCCCCCAAGGTGGTTGTCCCAGAATATACTGACAATGAACTCCAACTGATAAATTCTCGGTACAAGATTTCATTGTATTCCTCTGGAATCATCACTCCAGGAGAACTATACCTGTACTTTCCATATCTAAATAGTTTTGTTTGGAATGCTAACTGGAAGACGCTTCTAGCCGCACTTCTGTTTACAGGAGTCATTCTGTTCTGTTTTATCTATACTATTCTAATTGTTTTTCGACAGAAAAAAGTATCGGAGATGAAGACCGACTTCATCAACAATATGACGCATGAGTTCAAAACACCAATAGCGACTATCTCTTTAGCAGCAGACTCTATCACTAGTCCGATGATCAGCGGTAATAAAGATAAGGTGAATCGCTTTGCCAATATCATCAAACAAGAGAATAAAAGAATGCTTGAGCAGGTTGAAAAAGTGCTCCAATCAGCTAAATTTGATAGAGAGAATCTTGATCTAAAACTGACTAAGGTGAACATCCATACGCTTATTCAGCAAGCAGTAAATAATATATCACTCCAAGTTGCTCAAAAAGAAGGAAGTGTAAATGCGATTTTATCCGCTGACAAGTATACTATAGAGGCAGATGCCAATCATATATCCAACATCATTCATAACCTGTTGGACAATGCTAATAAATATACTCCTAAAACTCCAGATATAAAGGTATTCACAAAGGACAAGGCGGAAAGTATAGAGGTCACTATCCAAGACAATGGTATAGGACTTAGTAGAGAAGCTCAAAAACACATTTTTGAGAAATTTTATCGAGTCCATACCGGAAATCTGCACGATGTCAAAGGCTTTGGACTAGGCTTAAGCTATGTAAAAGCACTTGTAAGCGCTCATAATGGGACAATAACTGTAAAAAGTGAACTCGGCAAAGGCAGTAGATTCATCTTAAATCTCCCCTATTCACAGCCAAAACAGTAGTTTTCAGAAACATTTTCCGCGAATCGGCAAATGTTAAAATTTATTTGTGAATAATTCGTTATACCTTTGTAATTAGCTTGACAAGGCTATCATTAGCATGATATTAACTACTAAAACTAAAATCACACAAGAATATGCCAAACCAGAAAATTTTATTGGTTGAGGATGACCAAAATTTTGGGGATGTGCTCCGCTCTTATTTAGAAATGCATGATTTCGTAGTCACTTTAGCCCAAGATGGAGAAGAGGGCTTAATCAGTTTCAAGAAAGGACAATTTGACCTTTGCATCTTTGATGTAATGATGCCAAAAAAAGATGGATTTACACTCGCTGCAGACGTTAGAGAACTCAACAAAGAAGTACCAATTATATTCCTTACCGCTAAGACTATGAAAGAAGATGTCTTACAAGGATTTAAGATTGGAGCAGATGACTATATATCTAAACCTTTTAATTCGGAAGAGTTATTACTAAGAATCAAGGCTATCATGAAGCGCTCTGGAAGTAAACCTGAGCCAGAAGAAGAAATCAAGGAGTTTACACTTGGAGACTATCATTTCAATTTTCCTCTTCGCATTTTAACGTATCAACCAAACGGTGAATTTGACAGCAAAGATAAGCTCTCTCCAAAGGAAGCTCAATTGCTCAAGATGTTCTGCCAAAACGTCAATGACATTTTAGCTAGATCTGAAGCACTTACTAAGATATGGGGTGAAGACAACTACTTTACAGCTAGATCAATGGATGTGTTCGTTACTAAGCTTAGAAAGTATTTGAAAAAAGATAATAAATTGGAGATAGTGAATATCCACGGAAATGGATTTCAACTACAAGTAAAAACAGAAGAGCAATCTTCTTAATAAGCGAATTATAGCTCAAAAAAAAAGCGGCGAATCAATTGATTCGCCGCTTTTTTTTGAGCTATGTTGAATTTATTCGACATCATCCTTAGGATCATCCACCCCATTTTCGATATTCATTCCACTTTCAATAAAAGCCTCCTTCTCAGCAATTTGCTCATTGGCTGAAACTGGTCTCGCTCCAATCAATCTTTCTACATCAGACTTCAAGAGCACTTCCTTACTAAGTAATTGTTTCGCTAAAATTTCTAACTCTTGACCTCTTTCCTTAAGCAATTGTATCGCTCTTTGGTATTGCCCTTCAACAAGCTTTCGCACCTCATCATCTATCAAGGTTGCCGTATCATCAGAGTACGGTCTTTGGAAGTTGTTCTGAGCCATATCATAAAATGATACTTGTCCAACTTTTTCATTCATTCCAAATACCGTAACCATACTATATGCCATTTTGGTTACTTGATCCAAATCACTCTGTGCTCCAGTAGATATCTTACCAAAGATAATCTGCTCTGCAGCTCTACCTCCAAAGGTCATACACATTCTATCTAGTAATGCTTCTGTTCTAGTGATGTACTCTTCCTTTGGCAGGTACTGGGCATAACCCAATGTCCCAACACCTCTAGGTACAATTGTCACTTTGATTAATGGAGAAGCGTGCTCTAAAAACCAACCACATACTGCATGTCCAGCTTCGTGGTAGGCAATAATTTCCTTTTCTTTTGGAGAAATGAATTTATTCTTTTTCTCTAGACCTCCTATCACTCTATCCAGAGAGTAGTTAAAGTCATCCATATCCACAGCCTTCTTATTTCGTCTAGCAGCCACCAAAGCCGCTTCGTTGCAAATATTAGCTATATCGGCTCCTGCAAAACCAGGCGTCATCTCTGCCAATGTATTGGCTTGGACTCCATCATTGGTCTTAATATTATTCAAGTGTACTTTGAATATTGCTTCTCTTCCTGCTAAATCAGGGCGATCAATACCAATCTGTCTATCAAATCTACCAGGACGCATCAAAGCTTTATCGAGTACATCATGTCGGTTAGTTGCCGCCATTAAAATTACTCCCTTATCTGTACTAAAACCATCCATCTCAACCAATAGCTGATTCAATGTGTTTTCTCTTTCGTCATTTCCACCTTGGAATTGTCCTTTTCCTCTTGCTCTTCCAATCGCATCTATTTCATCAATAAATACAATACAAGGTGCCTTTTCTCTTGCTTGCTTGAATAAATCTCTTACTCTAGAAGCTCCCACCCCTACAAACATTTCCACAAAATCAGAACCCGAAATAGAAAAGAACGGTACACCTGCTTCACCAGCAACTGCCTTTGCTAAAAGAGTCTTTCCAGTACCAGGAGGACCTATTAACAGTACTCCTTTAGGTATTTTCCCCCCTAGAGAAGTATATTTTTTAGGATTTTTCAAAAAATCAACCACTTCCATGACTTCTTCTTTTGCTTCCTCAAGACCAGCTACATCTTTAAACGTTACATTCACTTTTGCGTTCTGATCAAACAAAGCAGCTTTTGACTTCCCAATGTTAAAAATCTGAGAACCAGGACCTCCAGCTCCACCGCCCATACGACGCATAATGATTAACCAAATAGCCACTAATAAGAATATTGGCAATAACCAACCGAGAATAGCTCCCCAGTAATTGTATTCTTCATCGAATTCGATACTTAGTCTATCCTTATTGTCTCTTTTTCCTTGCCACTTGTCCAAGTCATCTACAAGAACCTTAGCCTCAGCAGTCTGGCAATAATAGTTTTCAGCCTGACCTAGCTTGTTAGTGCTTGCTTTACTTTTATGAGGTTCCTTTTTCAAAGCCTCAGCTGTTAAAAATACCTTCGCTTTTTTACCGTTTACCAAAACGATTTTCTCCACATCCCCTGTTCGTACATAGTCTTCCAGCTGGGAATAGTTGATTTTATCAACTTGTCCATAGGAAGCTAAAAACAATTGAGCAGCGATAATCATCAGGGCTATTGCACCATAAATCCAATAACTATTGAATTTTGGCATTCCTGGCTTATTATTATCTTCTTTATTTTCCATTAACTATTGTTCAATAATTAAAAAACGTCTATAATTATGAAAGGTTGGATTATTTACCTGATTCTCGACGTATGACAAGGATATTCCTACAAAGTCTCATATTCCGTCAACACGGAATCGCTCCAAAGGTCCTCTAATTCATAGTATTTACGTGTTTCCTTATAGAATACATGGACTACCACGTTGAAATAGTCCATCAAAACCCATAGAGCGTTGCGTTCTCCTTCTACATGAGACGCTTGAGTGTCTGCTTCATGTTTCAGCCTTTTTTGGATATTTGCTGCTATAGAACTAACCTGCGTAGTGGAATCTCCCTCACAAATAATAAAATAATCTGTGGGTGCCTCTTCAAGTCCTCTCAGGTCCAACTTAATGATATTCTTCCCTTTTATGTCTTGAATGCTATCAATAATTAGTGCATTAAGTTGCTCCGCGGGATCGGTGGCTATAATTTTCTTTGGTGAATTCAAATTCTAAACTCCTATGTATTTTAAGATTTGTGCAATTATGATTGATATCGAAGCGAATAGAGAAGAAACTAAGTCGTTTATGTGTAAAAACTACAGACTTAATTTAATTTTAGTTTTAGTTTTCTAGATACTCTTGCTCTATATGCTCAACAATTAGCATATGAAGTTACGATATATTATAATCATATAAGTCATATTATGAACACTCTTTTCATGGGAAAGGTTCTTTTGCGTTATAATAGCCTGAATTCCACAAACCTAGAAGCACAAAAGCTACTATCGCAGGAGAATAAGCCTCTAGAAGGTACTACTCTTGTTGCTGATCTACAAACAGATGGAAAGGGTCAAAGAGGCAACGCATGGGACAGCCCTACCGGTCAAAACCTCCTTTCTTCTTACATCCTGTATCCAAAGCATCTCCTCCCTAAACAACAGTTTATGCTGAACATTATATCTAGCTTATCGGTTCTTGATCTCCTTCAAGAACTGGGTCTCGAAGGGATCAGCATCAAGTGGCCAAATGATATATATATCGGAAATAAAAAAGTCGCAGGCATTTTACCGCAAAGCAATATCGCTAGCCAAAATATACTATCTACCGTCATCGGAATTGGTCTAAATGTAAACCAAAAAACATTCAATCCAGCGCTCCCGAATCCTACTTCTATTTTCCATGAAAAAAATAAAAAATCCAAACTTGATGATATCCTAGAAAGACTATGCTTCTTCCTTGAAGCAAGATATCTACAATCTAAATCCACTTCTGGTATTACCACTTTACGAAAACAGTACACTAATTCTCTTTTTAGGCTGGATAAAGTCGCTACTTATCTTATTGATGGCAAGCATCAAGCGGGTATCATACAAGGCATAGATGCTAATGGCAAACTTATTCTCGAAATGGAATCTCATACTCGGATTTTTGATTTGCAGGAATTAAGGTTTGTAGTTTGAAAGGATTTATATATAGAAGAGTATAAAGTATACACGCTTAGCTCTCGAATACAAGAATTGCTATGTAGCATGGCTAGTGCGAATGTCATATTCAATATGTAAAGCATTAAAATTTAAAAGTACTGACTTTCATTCATTTAAACTTCACCATAAACGACTTTGTCCACACCAAAGACTCATCCTAAAAACCGGACAAAAGATAGGAGTCAACCGACGATAGGAGGTGTCCGATAGGACCGAAACGAAGTGTAGTGACGCATAGCTTGGTGCCGGCGTTTTTCAGTCGGCATGGCCCAAAAAAATCAACAGTCAATTATTACATCTAACATTTCATCATTCACGCTTTCCACGATAGAGTTTACACTAAAAACTCTACCTGCGCAATTTCCCCTTTCCGTAGAAAGACAAATCTAGCAATCTTGCTTATTCCATCACTCCCTCCATTTTACTAGCTCAATACAGGGTAGTGACAGCATCTTTATCACTGAATACAGTGAAACTCTAGTGACAACCTTATATAAATATGTATGAGTTATCAATCGAATTTCTAGAATCTAACCAAGCACACAACTAACTATAAGGAATTGCTTAAAATTTACTTAAGCACTAATCACGGCACTCTCTAGATCATTTTTTTAGTGTCTTATTTTTTCAAGAAATCCAGGCTACGACTAAAAATCCTAAATGGTTTGCTGAATACTTTTTTTTAATATGCCTTTGTCTTGAGTAAAGCTTTTAACAACATTTGAGTCTTTGCAAAAAACTTAATGGCTGGCTGAATTGCTTATTCAATACACACAATTAATTAAATTACTTAACTAAAAAACTTTCGATATGCAACGCATTATTTTTTTATTTTTATTGACTACTACCATCTTCACTTTTTCATGTAGTGATGATGATTCTGGCACAGATACCCCCGTTAACCAACCAACTGCATCTGAGCTATTGCTAAGAAGTATTGAAGCTGATGGTGGCGAACCCTTTAATGCTGCCAACCCAGCAGTAACTTTTACAGGACCACAAAATGTTTTCATTCCTAGTGTTTTAGGAATAGATTTTCGTGTAGACAGAAATGCAGTACCAGCTGGACCAACTGCAAGATTCCCAATGTTTCAAGGATGGGAAACGCTTCCAAATGGAGATGTAAGAGAAAGCTATTATGTTATAACTGAAGCATCGGATAGAAATTTAGCTACAGAATTAGGTGTTATATTTGCTCCTAGAATGGCTGCTTCAATAGGATCTGGTGGGGAATCTAGTTCAGCATGGAGCGATGACGGTAGACTTATTTTTGAAAGCTATGTAGATTTTTCACCAAAAAGAAGTCTGACTGCAGGTGATGCATCTGAAGATGGTATTCTTAGAGGCTTTCCACCAGCACAAGTACAAGCAGGTGCTGTAGCGGGTGACGAGTGGTCATCATACGTAGTTTTACCAGGTAGCGAAATTGTAGTCAATGCGCAGATTGTCGCTAACTCTTCAGGAATACATGATAGAATACCTCATCCTGACGGAAACGAAACTGCTCAAGAAGATGATTTAAATAATCCTAATCTATCTATCGCAAGAGCATCTGTAGTAATGCAACTACTTGATGGATGGCATGATGATAGACCATATTACTTCCACATTGTAACAGATACGTCTGATCCTGCACCAGCAACAATTGAATTAGGTGTTTTTGCACCTAAATTGGCTAATCTACCTACTTTCGGATTATTCCCAGGTGGATCTATGCTTCCTTTTAGCCCATGTGCCAATGGAAGAACAACTGATAACGGAGATAATCTAGGTGTACAAGGTCTTAATACTGCAAGTTTGAGTGACCGTCAAGTACAGGATCCTACGAATACATTCCCTATCGATCCTAGCAACTCGCAATATGCACCTATGTGGGATGCACATATTACTGAGTTCACAGTTCCTGAAAATGAAAGACCTATTTTGACTTCTTTTGACCAGATCAACGATCTTTTGGAGCAAGGTATTCTTATTCCTTTTAGAGGTAATTCAAATCCTAGCCCACTAGCTAACTCTCTTTCTGACAGATTAACTGCTACGGGTGCGATTATCAATTGCCCAGTAATTTCTCAGCCTGATGATAGTGTAATAGGAACTCAAGTTGGAGAACCAAGAAACTAAAGTGAAAATAAAATCATATACTTAGTTTCATTTTCATACAAGGCTAAGTATTTGATTGATTAATTACATAATTGAATTATTAAAGTCCAATTGCATTTATTGCAGTTGGATTTTTTTTTATTTTAGCTCTTACACTGCTCATACTTATTCAGTCAAAGTCTATGATCTTACCCCAGTTGTTTCATTTGTTGTCTCACCTAGACAATTTCTCAAGCTCAAGCCAGATACAATAATAATTTCATTTGTGTGTTTTTTGTATTGAATCAATACTAACCAAAACATCCTAATGAAAAACTTAATTTTAACTTTAGCCTTTCTAATTGCCGCTCTTGCTCGTTCA
>JALZVN010000034.1 GCA_023299965.1 Saprospiraceae bacterium
AGAAAGGGAGACAAGGAACTCATGATTCAGTACTATCTTCAAAGTTTAAAAAGTAGCCCAGGCAGACTCAACGCCCTCAAATCTATATTTCAAAGAAAACTTGAAGATGAAGATGATTATCTAGAGCTTCAAACACAACTCTATGAAGCGATACAAGAAGACTCTGAACTTGTAGAATATCCTGAATTGCTTACTTGGTTGTTCGTACAACAGAAAGATTATAGAAATGCATTTAGACAGGTAAAAGCCTTAGACATCAAACTCAATGAGAATGGAGGTCGAATATATAAACTTGCTGATATTGCCTACAATGCCAAAGACTATGAGGCTGCCATAGAAGCCTATGATTATATTGTCACAGAGAAAGGAACTGCCTCTACCTTCTACCTAGATGCAAAAAGACAGTCTCTACGTGCCAAGCGAAACGCGCTCACAGATGGGTATGCATACACTCAAGAAGATCTTAAGAATCTAGAATTGCAGTATGAGACATTCCTTGCAGAGTTTGGCAGGACAAAGACAACGGCATCTATAGTTTTGGAATTGGCTAATCTGGAAGCCTTTTACCTCAATGATTTTGATAAAGCGATATCCTTATTACAAGAGCTCGTCGACTATCCGAACATCAATGATCGTACCCTAGCCCAAGGAAAGTTGAGCCTTGCTGATTTCTATCTTATGAAGGGCGAGAGATGGGAGGCTACTTTACTGTATGCGCAAGTGGACAAGGCATTTAAGGATGATGCATTAGGTCATGAAGCAAGATATCGAAACGCAAAATTGAGTTACTATATGGCTGACTATGAGTGGGCTCAAGCACAATTCAAGGTATTGAAAGCCAGTACATCAAAACTTATCTCTAATGACGCTATTGACATCTCTGTTTTCATTACGGACAATCTAGGCTTGGACACCACGACTACAGTAATGGAGCTGTATTCGAATGCAGAGTTGCTCATATTCCAAAATAGATTTGAAGATGCTTTTGCAAAATTGGATACCATAAAAAATGACTACTCTGACCATACTTTGGTAGATGATGTACTTTACTCAGAAGGAAATATCTTTCTAAAAAAGAGAGAATATACAAAGGCAGCTGAAAAATTTCAATCTATCGTAGATAAACACGTTGAAGAGATTAGAGCCGATAATGCTTTGTTTAAATTAGCTGAGTTGTATGAAAATCAACTCAATGACAAGGAGAAAGCTAAGACCCTATATGAACGTCTATTCATAGATATGAGCAATAGTACTTTCGCGGTAGAAGCTAGAAAACGCTATAGGCTACTGAGAGGAGACGAAATATAGGGGCTAAGCACCTCGCTGCGCTTTTGTTTATTCGTGTATTTGTTTATTCGAGACCAATCACCTTACGCGTTCTGCAGTCTATGTAATAAGATAGACATCATGTCGCCCTTTATTATTTATTCGATGCAGTGCATGCCACTTGATCTGCTGTATATACTATAAGCTAAGCACCTTGCTGCGCTTTGGTTATTTTTATATTTGACTATTAATACAATTCCCTTACTTGCTCTGTTGCGAATGGTTTATTTGTGCGTACACTATTCATAACTCTTCAAATCCCCTCTTCGGACTAGCGATGTGCAAGAGTAGGTCGATAGACCTAGACTCGAGGTACGAGAGGCCGAGCTGACTAGCGAGCTCTGTAACGTAGCGACCCTGACGATTTTTATTGCCTTTTCGGCAAAAAAATGTCAGGGTAGGCCCCTAAACAAAATCAGCAAAATGATTGTATTCCTTTATACCTTTGTAAAAAAGAAAGCATGATAATATATAATGTGACGGTGAGTATCGACGCGGATATAGAAGCGCAATGGGTCAAGTGGATGAAAGAGGTGCATATACCAGAGGTGATGGCTACGGGCTACTTTGTAAGCGCTCGACTATGTAGGGTCATAGGAGGAACGGAAAATGGAGTCACCTACGCAAGTCAATATGAATGCGAATCTCTGGCCAAAATGCAGCAGTATGAAACGAAGGCTGCTCCTGCCTTGAGAGACGATTATAATAAGCACTATGAGGGTAAGAGTGTGGCTTTTCGCACCTTGCTCGAGACGGTATAGATGAAAAACTTATCTGCTATTCTTTTACTTTTTGCAGCCAATACTGTGTCTGGTATCGCGCAAGGTATGTCGATGATCGCTATCCCCTGGTACTTTGCCAGTAAAGGTATTGTACCCGAATTCACGATAGGGTACTTATTGACTAATTTGCTAATCTTGTTTTGGGCACCTTATTGTGGAACCTTGATCGACAAGCACAATCGCAAAAAACTTTTTCTTATTCTAAATTTATGTGTAGGCGTCACCCTACTCAGTATCGCTTCTATTGGGTGGGTGAGTGGCGATCTGCCTTGGTACTGGGTCATGATCGTGTTCACCCTGACCTTTATCACATACAATCTCCACTATCCCAATCTCTATGCTTTTGTGCAAGAGATATCCGAAGAAAAACATTATGGTTCTATCACTTCCTACATAGAGATACAGGGTCAATTGAGTGCGATGTTGGCGGGCGCAGGTGCTACCTTATTGCTCACTGGTGTGGACGAGGCGGGACTTACTATCATGGGGTATACGCTACAGCTCCCGTTCACTTTGGTCCCATGGAAGATCCATGAGATATTTGTCTTAGATGGATTGACTTACTTTTTGAGCTTCTTTATCATCTTGATGATAAAGTATCAACCTCTGAAAGAACGCAAAATAGAAACGCTTGGCATCATTGAGCAATTCAAAATAGGCATCAATTATCTGCGAAAATTTCCTGAGCTCTTAGTCTTTGGAGTGGCATCTTACTTGGTGTTTGTGACTGTCTTGATGGAAGGGTTTTTATTAGGGGCTGCTTATGTCAAGAATCATTTATTGGAGACTGGCTCAGTCTATGCTTTTAGTGAAATTTTTTATGCCGTTGGTGCGGTGTTCGCAGGTATGACGATTCGTTTTATATTCAAAGGCCGATCTTTTCCGCTCGGTATAATTATGCTGACGGCGCTGACTGCCATGACTTATTTCGCACTCTACGCGACCAAGAGCATTCCTGTTATGTTCATCGCTCTATTTATGATAGGTATTACGAATGCTGGTGTGCGCATCATGAGGACTACCTTTTTATTTCAGAAAATACCCAATCAGGTATTTGGTCGCACGGCTAGCCTATTTGCCTTGAGCAATATATTGTTCCGGATTCTCTTATTAAGTATTTTTTCAATGTCATATTTTAATGCAGAAAACAACATCATTTTCGCATTTCTTGTGTTATTTATACTCTTAGTAGTAGCTGTGGTAGTATTAGTGTTAAATTATCCGAAAATAATGAACACAAAGTCTACTGCAGAGGTATACTAGGTAAAAGATACAAGAGGTAAAAGAATCTTGTCTTTTACTCCTATTTTCTATAATTTTGCATATATATATTACAATTAAAAAAATTCGACATGAATTTCGAACTAAGCGAAGAACAATTAGCCGTGCGGGATGCCGCAAGAGATTTTGCGCAACGGGAGCTCAAGCCAGGCGTCATAGAAAGAGACAAGCATATGACCTACCCTACTGAACAAATAAAGCAAATGGGTGAGCTTGGATTTTTAGGTATGATGGTAGATCCGAAATATGGAGGTGGCGGAATGGACACCATGTCCTATGTCCTCGCTATGGAAGAAATTTCTAAAGTAGA
>JALZVN010000035.1 GCA_023299965.1 Saprospiraceae bacterium
TTCATAAAGACAAAGCGTGACGTGTTCTCGGTAGCGATCCGATTTTTGTATCTTTTCTTGTAGCGCTTCATAAAAAGAAGTACGCACCACTTCTACACTCATCCCGAATGGAAAAGATCGCCCTTTCACATTCGACACGAAGTCATAATCATTAGCCTTGCATAGCGCCAACATATCTCTATACGTATGGGTATCTACAAAGAGTGCATCTCCATTGATCCGCACTGCATAGTCATACCCCATGTGTTTTGAGGCTTGCAAAAACCGATCTGCTACATTTTCCAAACTTCCTCGATACACATTCATCCCATGTTCTTGGCAAAAATCCGCTATGATATCATCAGAAGATTCTACAGAAGTACAGACAAGTAAGTCTTCTGGCTGCTCTACCAAACGAGCAAATTTTTCATACAAATAGGAAAGTACCGGTTTACCATGTAGTGGTTTCAAGATTTTCCCTGGTAGTCGTGTCGAAGAATATCGACATAATATGATGGTCCCTATTCTCACTTTCGTTCACTTATTTTTTTGGCAGGAATACCCCCTACTATATCATATGGCGCCACGTCATCTTTGACCAGCGCTCCAGAGGCTATAACTGCTCCATCACCGATGGTCACCCCTTTCAATATCTTTGCTCCTGTGCCTATCCATACATCATTTCCGATCTTGATAGGTGCGGTAAGATTTCCTTGTTGGTTAATCTTTTTATCCTTAGCGATACTGTGATCACTATCCACGATATAGACAAATGGAGCAATCAGGCAGTCATCACCAATCTCCACTCCTGCCGAAGCAAAAATATAAGAATGATACCCAAAAGTAGTTCGAGCACCGATGCTCACTTGCGCCGTTTCGTTACAGGCACAAATGCGCGCACCAGACTTAAGCACCATATTGGCACCTAGCGACACGTTTTGTGGATATCGCATGATAGTTACATCCTTTTCAAAGAAAATCCCTTCACCACAATATTTCAAGCGTCTTTTCTGCTTTCGATATCGCCACTTGGTCCAAAAATTGGGTTTCAGATGTTTAGAAAGTTGCTGATTATGCATCAATTACAATTTACGAATGGTACAAATGTAACCATATTCTATAAAACGGAAATCTAAGGGATAAGTTAGGAAGAAGAGTGATTATCTGAGGGGTTTACGTTGGGGACTCGAGCGCTACGTTTCATAGCTCGCTCTTCGCTCGGCCCTTGCCGCATATCGCCTCAAAAAGGCGATATGCGGCAGCGGTCTGCCGTAAAAAAACGGCACTATTGCACATCGCTAGTCCATCCTACACCTCCTATCTGAGCCTTTGTCCACAAAACTAGAAATAGACACATATTGAGGTATAAAAAAGGCTTACCATGTATAGTAAGACCTTCAAACTACAGGTAACTAAATTTAGGCCATTTCTACTATTTAGATTTTCCTTTCTAATTTGGCGATCTATAAGTTTATGATATCTAAAAATCTTGCTTCACTTAGTCCACCACTATTCGCAAAGGCTATCCATGAGTCTCCAATTGCATATTACTAAAGGTTCAAAAACCAATCAAAGCTAGTTAAGGAATATCTTCAATCAAACATAATTTTATATTGAAGAGCGCCTCTATCAACCCCATTCATAGGTTGCATTTCATATTTAGTGATATTGTTTAGCCTACATCAAAGGCATCCTGGTAAAAGATATTTTCTTGGTGCAAATGTCTAGAAAAGAAAGACAAGATTTCCTATCCAAAAGTATGGTCTTGAAAAGAGTAATTTTTGCGTGAAGGATCGAAAGGAATCCCGAAGGACTCGGGATGTGCTTGACTGCTATTTTCAGCAGGCAAGTACCGGAGCGAAGCGCAGTCCTGCAGAGCCTGACCCCGACTATGAAAACGACCTCTCAGACTAGGCTCTAAGTCAAATCTTAGACTATATTGACGTCTAAATCTATCAAAATCAAGGGGGCACGCCCTACACATCAAAAATCTTCATATTTATGGAATATTTTGACTGCCAAGGCTTTAAATCAAGTCATATCGTGTTGTGGATTACCCTATTAGGCGGATAGTCAGCCTATTATTATTAAATACACTGCATAAGGTATATCTTAGCCTGAGAGGTCGGCTGTCGCTAAAAAGTCTGAGAATGATAATAGTATTCCCTCCAGAATATAGCCCTTGGGCAAAAGGTTATCTAAAGAAATTATGGTGACGTCGATCTTCTTTTTCAATTCAAAACAAACGTATGAATTACCAAAAATCCTTGACCTTACTATTCTTATTTTGGACAGTCCTAGGGTATGCACAACAACCTCCTGCTACACCTACTGGGGAGCGAATGCAGATACAAGAGCAGCGAAAAAAAGCCTTAGATAACAGCATCGTAAATGCGATTGAATTCAAGTCGGTAGGTCCTACCGTATTTAGTGGTAGAGTTACTGATCTCGCAGTAGATGATAGAGACCCTTCGCATTTTTTTGCAGCTTACGCTTCGGGTGGACTGTGGTATACGGAAAGTAATGGAGATAGCTTCACGCCTATTTTTGACAATGAAGCAGTGATGACTATCGGGGACATCGCAGTCAACTGGCAGGATAGCATCATCTGGGTTGGGACGGGCGAAGTCAACTCTAGCCGATCTTCCTACGCAGGCATCGGGATGTATATGAGCAAAGATTGGGGAAAGACATGGGAGTATAAAGGATTGCCAGAAACACAGCATACGGCTAGGATAGTCCTGCACCCTACAGATAATAATACGCTATGGGTCGCGATGTTAGGACATCTATATTCTCCCAATGAAGAAAGAGGGGTCTATAAAACTACAGATGGTGGTGAGACTTGGAAAAAGACGCTATACATAGATGAAAATAGTGGAGCTATTGATCTACTCATCGATGATCAGAATCCTGAACTCCTATACGCCGCTACTTGGACAAGAGAGCGTCGTGCATGGAATTTTGTAGAATCTGGCGTGGGTTCTGGGATTCACAAAAGTACAGACGGTGGAGAGACTTGGACAAATATCAGCACGGCTGGCAGTGGCTTCCCAACTGGTGAGGGCGTCGGGCGTATCGGTATCGCAAGACAAAACATCGATGGCAAAAGTGTGATGTATGCTATACTGGACAACTATGATAGACGTCCAGAAGACAAGAATAAAAAACAAGAAGACCTGAGTAAAGATGATCTGCGAGACATGTCTAAATCAAAATTTCTTGGTCTGTCTGTAGAGAAAGTGAGTGGCTATTTGAAGGCTCAAAATTTTCCTAAAAATTACACTGCAGAATCTATCATCGAAAGCATTAGAAAGGATGAGCTGAAGCCTGCTGACTTGGTCACTTATACCCAAGATGCCAATTCGCTTTTGTTTGATACTGAAGTCGTCGGTGCGGAGATTTATCGCTCTGATGATGATGGAGCTACCTGGAAGAGAACGCATAGTGACTATCTTGATCGTGTCTACAATTCGTATGGGTATTACTTTGGGCAGATTCGTATCTCTCCTATCAATGCGGACAAGATTTACTTTATGGGCGTGCCAGTAGTCCGCTCTATTGATGGTGGAAAGACTTTTGAAAATATCAATGAATCCAACGTACACGTTGATCATCATGCGCTATGGTGCAATCCAAATAGAGATGAACACCTTATCCTTGGTAACGATGGTGGAGTCCACATCTCCTATGATGACGGAGCACACTGGACTAAATCTAACAGTCCTGCTGTTGGACAATTTTATGCGGTAGCAGTAGATGATGCGGAGCCTTACAATATCTACGGAGGTTTACAGGACAACGGTGTTTGGGTAGGTGCACACACGTATACAACTTCTACTAGATGGCATGGTACAGGACATTATCCATACAAAGAATTGATCGGTGGTGACGGCATGCAGATCGAAATAGATACACGCGATAATAATACAGTGTATACTGGTTTTCAATTTGGCTGGTATTTTAGAATCAATAAGACGACTGGTCAGCGCACCCTGATACAGCCTAAACATGAATTGGGGGAAAGCCCTTTGCGATTCAATTGGCAGACACCAATACATCTATCAATGCACAATCAAGATATCCTTTACTTAGGAGCCAACAAACTATATCGCTCTATGAACAAGGGAGACGACTGGACGGCTATTTCTGAGGACCTCACTAAGGGAGGCAAAAAAGGGGACGTTGCATTCGGCACGATCAGCTCAATCGATGAATCTCCTTTCCAATTTGGGAAACTTTTGGTCGGCACGGATGATGGAGGAGTGTATAGAAGTGAAGATGGAGGAGTCAAATGGATCAACATATCTAAGGGCTTGCCTGAAGATATGTGGGTCACTAGAGTATGGGCAAGTCGCCATGAAAGGGATAGAATCTACCTATCTATGAATGGGTATAGATGGGACGATTTCACTCCTTACTTGTATATGTCGGATGACAATGGGGCTACTTGGAAGTCCATATCTAATGGAATTCCACCTGAGCCCGTCAACGTAATCAAAGAAGATAAAGTCAATCCAGACTTGCTATATATAGGGACTGATCATGGATTATATATCAGTCTAGATCGTGGTAGTTCTTATATGCTGATGAATAATGGATTGCCTGCTGTAGCGGTACATGATCTCGTGGTTCACCCTAAGACTAAGGACTTGATCGTCGGGACACATGGTCGCTCTATCTATCTAGGCAATATTTTACCTATTCAAAAAATGAGTAGCGACGAAGCGCTGATGGTTTTTGAGATGGGCAATCAACAAGCTCCTCGTAGGCTGGGTGCAAAGAAAAATATTTGGTCTCCAAAGGAAAGTCCAAGTTTGCCTATTCGTTTTTATGCAAAGAATGATGGCGGGGCAAAATTGAGTATTTCCAATGAAAAAGGCACAATCTATTCGCAGAAGGTGAATGCTAACAAAGGAGTCAACGTATACGACTTTGATTACAATATTGGATCTTCGGGATTAACCTATCTAATGGGGGATAAAAAAGAAAAAATGGAGGCTGCTGACGATGGAAACTACTATCTTCCCGCTGGAGAATACATGATCAAAATTGAGCAAGGCGGCGCCTCTGCTGAAACTAAATTAGAACTTAAATAATGATGAATAGATTACTTTTCTTGACTGTTTTCATTTTGGGGCTTTGGAGTTGCAAGACTAAGGCACCTGCTGTGGTAAAAGATACCGTAGAAGTCACCCCCACTGCGCCGACCAGCGCACCTACTACTGCGCCTACTGGAATCCCTGCCCTGCATGAAACACATGCTACTCGTACTATTAAGAAAGCTTTAGAGCAACCCGCCTTGGACGGAGCTGGTACCGAAAAAGTTTGGGAACTAGCAGAATGGAGAAATATGGATCAAGTCATGCTGGGCGAAACACCTAGCTCAGAAGATTTTCAAGGTAGATATAAAATGCTATGGGATGAAGATATGATTTACATTCTTGCAGAAATCCAAGACGATAAATTTATGGATCAACACGAAGATGGTCTTTATAAGTATTGGGATGACGATTGCTTAGAGATTTTTATCGATGAGGACTATTCTGGTGGCAATCATCAGTATAATCATACTGCCTTTGCATACCATCTTTCTATGGATGACAAGGCGGTTGACTTGGGTCTAGATGAAAAGCCACATTACTATACGGATCACTTTGAGATAAGCAAAAAGAAAGAGCGTAACTCTATTGTATGGGAGCTGGGCCTGAAAGTATACGGTGACCGCTACTATAACGAGGATAAGGAAGCTTCAAGAGTGAAGCTTTCAGAAGGAAAGAGAATAGGCTTCATGCTTGCATATTGTGATAATGATAATTCTGATGAAAGAGAAAATTTTGTGGGAGATATGTACATTGATCGAGAAGACAAAAATATAGGTTGGATAGATGCTGGCGTATTTGGACAAGTTATTTTAAGATAAAAAAAGAATTATGGGATCCTTTTTGAAGTGGACGAGAAGTACGGTATTGATGAATTTGACTACTGGCTTGTTTTGCCTATTGGTTTGTGGTCCTGGTCAAAAATTGAACGCTCAAATGCAATTGAGCATCACCAATTCTAGTATCACACAACTTCCTGGAGATAGTGTTTCCATATCAATAAATTATACTTTGGTCTTACCATATGAGCAACCAACTTCTATAAGTTTGCAAAGCAAGCCTTCAGAGTCGAGTACTTTTTATGTAGACCTAGCTGGAGCTACAGGAGATGTAGGAGAAGACATCACTTCTGGAAATGATAAACGCATAGAATGGACTGGAGCGATCGGGTCTGGAATGTTCGATCTAATTTTGAATGCCAATCAAGCTGTCGAGGTGGATGTAATAGATGAGATTCTGTCTCAGATCGACAGTACCCGTATGCGTGCAGACTTGGAAAATATTGAAGGTATACGACATCGTACCGCTGGTGTAGAGCAGCTGGCACTGACACAATCGCTTATCAGAGCGCGGCTGCAAGGATATAATATTCCATTGGACGAACAGCGATTTTCATTCAGCCCTACTTATGAAGCGACTAATTTTATTGGCAGACAAAATGGTTGTGGTCAGAGTGAAGCGGTATGGTTGATTGGAGGACATTACGATACGGTGGACGATAGCCCAGGAGCCGATGATAACGGAACAGCTATCGTAGGTATGTTAGAAGCTGCAAGAATTTTGTCTGGATATCAATTTGAAAAATCGATCGCCTATGTTGCTTGGGACTTAGAAGAGGAAGGATTATTGGGCAGTATTGATTTTGTCTCTAAGAATCAAGACAGCTTTGGCGATATAGAGGGATATATGAATTTTGAGATGATTGGCTACTTTAGCAATCGAGCGAATACTCAGATGTTTCCACCAGGTTTTGACCAACTATTTCCAGAGCAAGAACAAGCAGTAGCCAATGATGCGTTTAGAGGAAACTTCATTGCTAATGTGGGAAATACTCAAAATTCCTTTGAACTGATGGAGTCTTTCGAAGCTATGGCTTCTCAATATGTTCCAGACCTTAAGGTTATTTCTATACCTGCACCAGGGACAGGAGCTATTGTTCCCGACTTGAGAAGATCAGACCATACTCCGTTTTGGTTGGCAAATATTCCGTCTATCATGATTACAGATAGTGCCAACTTTAGAAACGAAAATTATCATGGTCCAGAAGACGTACTAGACTCGTTAAACTATACCTTTATGACCAATGTAGTCAAAGCTACTGTTGCTACTATAGTAAACGATGCACGACCTACCGTATGTGTATCTGAAAACACATTGCTTTTTCTAACTCCTAATAGTACTCAAGAAGTCTTTGACAATAAAGCACTAACCGTTTTTCCTAATCCAACTAGTGATCAATTGACCTTGCAACTGGATGGCAATAAACGAATAGAAAACAAGGCGGTTTCTATATACGCTATGGATGGAAGACTCCTCTTGCAAAGCACCTACTCGACTGGAGACAAAATTGATCTTAATGATTTAGCAAATGGACAGTATCATTTGATTCTGCAAGAATCAGAGCAATCATATAGTACATCTTTTATCATACAAAGATAGTTTTACTTTTGGCTATAATTGATTCATATATAGTAACTGAGGAACAGTCCGACCAGCGTCTTTATGATGTTGCGTATACTGCCTTTAGCCGCATTATCCCTTCTCGTAAAGGCATCAAGAAAGCCATCAAAAGAAAGTGCTTACTTGTCGATGGAGCCGTTGGAGACTCTGGATGGAAACTCAAATCGGGTCAAAAAATTGATCTTCTAGCGGACTACAGCAAGGTACCTAAGATCTACGAACTAGAGATCCCTATCATATATGAGGATGAACAAGTTGCCGTGGTAAACAAGCCTGCCGGTATTATTGTGAGTGGCAACGAGTACAGAACACTTTATAATGCATTGGGGTACAACCTAGAAAAAAGTACAGCTATTGATGCTTTACCCTACCCAACTCCTTGCCACAGATTAGACAAAGCTACTTCTGGTTGCGTATTGGTTGCCAAAACCAAAAGTGCTCAAATAGCCCTGGGAAATCAATTTGCCAAGAAGGAAATCAAAAAAGAGTATATCGCCATAGTGCATGGTGAGGTGGAAAATGAAGGCACTATTGATACCCCTATAAACGGGCAAGAAGCATTGACTCATTTTTCTGTTTTAGAAAAGGCTGTCTCTAAATCTGGAGAAGTATTTAGTTTCCTTAGCCTACAACCACAGACAGGGAGGACACATCAATTGCGTATCCATTTATCCAGTCTTGGGCACCCTATTCTTGGAGATAAGCTGTATGGTACCGAAGGCAACATACTTTTGCATAAAGGATTGTTTTTATGTGCAAAACGTATTCACGCTACAGTGGACGATAAGCTTATCAAATGCGTAACGTCCACTCCTAATAAGTTTACTAGAATATGGAGGTTACTCAAAAAGTAGGTATTTTTTGTTTTTATGGAGCTACACAGACCCTGATCATTTGGTTAGTTAAACCTTTCAAAGTTGGTTGCTGACACTCCCTGTAAATATCGCAGACAAAAGCGGTTAAAAAAAGATAAAAAAACACAGTTTTTTACATAGCATTTTATGCCAAAAAAAGGCTCAAATAAAAACTACACACCTGTATATCAATTATTTACGATTTTAAAACTATAGCCTTTTATTCTTCCGGCTTCTTTTTTACTTTTCCCCTAAAACTATTGTCTATAGAATCCATAAGGATATCCCATAGAACTTCATAGGGAACTATCTCTACATGACTTGTCTGACGCTGGATTTCAGCTGGATGATTTTTAAGCTTTCCATACAAAGTTTTAGTTTTTCTTTGGGTCGCTGATTTGTGATAATTGGATTCAATCAACTTAACCAACATTTTCAAAAAACAATTAGATCGAAAAGTAGCGTCATTGCGCAGATTGGATTTAGTGTACTGTTTTATGTAGTCAATTTTTTCAATAGCTTCTTGATATTTTTCTTCCGTAAACAGCAATAAAAATTGAGCAATTATAATGGTAATATTAATGCCCGTTTTATCTTTTGAAAATATAGG
>JALZVN010000036.1 GCA_023299965.1 Saprospiraceae bacterium
ATCCGTTAGCAAAAATTAATCACATAAAAATTAACGATTATGAAAAATTTAACGGTATTATTTCTTTTATTTTTTAGTCTATCCATCAATGCGCAATTAATTGATGTAGGCCTTCAGTCAAAAATCAAAAATTCTAACTTAATTATAGAAGGAAAAGTCATTCAGCAATTCTGCATAAAAGGAAATGATGGATTCGTATATACTAAGAGCGAAATTTTGGTTGATAAAACTTTAAAAGGTAACTATTTAAATAACGAACCAATATACATTTTAACTAGGGGAGGAGAATATGATGGCAAAGTAGAAAGTTGGTCGCATATGTTAGCACTATCTGTAAAAGATAAAGGAATATTCTTCTTGCAAAATAAAAATGATTTTGGGTATAATTATTATAGCTGCTTTGCATCATCACAGGGTTTCTACGCATTTAGGGAGAATAAAAACAAATTGTCGGCATATAGCCCGCTACATACAGTATCAAATATTGATAGCGAATTGTATAAAGTAATTGAGAATGAAGTAAAAACAAAAATGGAATTTGCAAATAGAGAGGTAAATTACGAAAATTGCTTAAAATTAACACTAAGGCCAAATCAACTTGATAGGAGCATCTCCAATTTTTCACTAAGTGTTTTGGCAGAAATGACTAATTCTCCAATGTATTTAGAATCATCAATAATTCGAGTACGCTATTCAGTAGAGGAATTTGGTCCTGATATATTTCAAGAAGGAAATATAGAAATTAGTGCTAGTGAATACTTGCCAAGCCTAAACTACAGTTTAAATTTGCGAGACATAGATTCTGGATTGTTAGAAATTGAATTGGCGCATATAGGAGGCTCAAGAACTGTGTTAGATTTATTTCCTAAGGAGTTGTTTAAAATAAACTTGTTTCCTATAGAAGAAATTTCTATTCCTTTTTTACTGATTGACGAAGATCATTCGATTGAAAATACAGAGCTTGAAAATCCAAGAGGCGAAATCCAAAATCCTGACTGTTTAGATATTGAATTAGAAATAGGAGAAGAAATTAAATGTCCAATAATAACTTCATTTGAACCTAAAAGTGTTGCCGCAGGAGTAAATGAAATGTCTCTTTCTGATGTAGATGGCACTATTACTATCTATGGAGATAACTTTTGTGATCCATCTCAACCAGAGAAATTTGTTAAACCGCCATTTAGTGATGTTGAATTCTGGGATGTTGATTTAAGGGATTATTTTAAAGCGGCAGATCTAAACTATATTTATTGGACAGATGATTCGATAAAACTCTTGGTTCCAACGGTTAAGAAATCAGGCGGACCTCATCCAAATCTTGGTGCCTCAACTCATGAAATTAGAGTTACTATTACGGATTGTGATGGTAGTATCTGCACAATAGAGACGCCAGAAAAGTTACATGTGAAGTTTGGTATGTTTAATGATTTTTGGCAGAGAAATTTTGAGGATATAATTACAGGAGGATGTGTTAATCCTGAAGTTGCAAATATAGAAGCTTTTGGAGGCAGGAGAAGAAGCTTAGTAAATCAAAATGGAGCAGGAGGATATAATTTGATTATTGGGAATATGTTTCCAAATGATACAAATAAGGCTCAAAAAGCAAGAGAGCAAATAATCAAAGCATTAGATTTATGGAGATGTACCTATGGTGTAAATGTTAATATAGTAGATGAGATTGAACCGTTTATTTCAGACCCTAATACTTGTAGAATTATTAGGAGTGATAGTTTATCATTTAATTCTGGTGTTACATATATGAGAGCCGGCTCAAATAGCGACCCTTGCGATTCACTTCAAAATGTAGACACATCCATTGAAAAATTTGATATACGAATAAATGCAAAAGTACTTGACGGCATACAAACAGCAGGTGACGGACGAAAATATAGGTTTAATATTAATCAAGAAATGACACAAGCGGATACAATTAATGCATTTGATAGTACTTCTTTGACAGTAGTAAGAGATTTGCAAGGTGTAATGATTCATGAATTAGGGCATGCTTTTCAGTTAAGACATACAAATAATCCAGAAGATATAATGGCATCTGGAAGTGTGATAGATGATAAATTACAAAGAGCATTAAGTGATAATGATAAATTGGGAGCATTACATATAGAGAGGTTAGACACATTAGGTGCTTGCGGACATGCTGGAATGACACCCTTTATTTGTGGACCAATAAATAGTGTCAAGCAAAATATAACTTCAATTATTCCGGTTATAATTACACCTAATCCAACTACAGGTAGAATCTCCATTAGTACGAAGTTACTGGAATATGAATGTAGAATTACTATAATTGATCTAAGCGGTGTCATAGTGCACGAATTCAGTACAAATGGAAATAGCAATGATATTCATGTAAATTTAGAGAATTATAGTCAGGGGTTATTCTTTATTAAGGTCACTGATATTGATAATGGATATTACTCAACACAAAAATTAATATTAAAATAAAAAATGAAATATCTTAGCCTTTTTACAGTAATTCTAATCCTAAGCAATTGCTCACAAAGAAATATATTAAACACTAGTAAAGTGAAAGAAAAGAACATCTTGTGTGATTATTGCAACAATTTCATTAAGAATCGTGAATATATACCTAGAGAAAGAGATGTTACAATTTTTGGGCTACATCATATTGAAACCGTTACCGAGTCTGATAGAATCATTGAGCAATGGGAGTTTACTTATGTTTTACCTTGGGAACCAGGACCTATGAAGATATATAGTTTGGCTGAATGGAAAAGTTTGAATAATAGTAGATATTGCTTTATTGGGAAATCAAAAAATGAACTAAGGGAAATGTTTAAGAATAATGAAGATGAAGTAAGTACTAAAAATGGGATTCATTTTTATTTTTTTAATGGCGATGTCCCCTCCATTTCTAATGGTAAACCAACGGATTTTGAAGTAGAAAAAATGCAGTATCTTCAGTTTATAAATTTTGATGCTGATTCTGTATTTGTAGGGAACACAAATGATTCACTAATGTTGAAAAAATGTATTGAGTAAGGATTAGAAAGGTAACTTTTGCTAACACTAGATAAGACGGAAGCCACCCTATCGGGATGGCCTCCGCTTATCAATTTCCGTT
>JALZVN010000037.1 GCA_023299965.1 Saprospiraceae bacterium
ATCACAGTTCTGTTGCCTTTGACTTTATCGCCTATTTTGACATTTATCTCTGTACCTAGAGGTAAAAATAGATCGACTCTTGAACCAAACTTGATAAAACCTAAGTCATGTCCTTGCTCTACTTGTTCTCCTTCTTCTAGATAGTTTACTATGCGTTTAGCTACAGCACCTGCTATTTGTCTAAGAAGTACTTCTGCACCATTATTTTCTATAACAACGGTTGTACGTTCGTTTTCGCTAGAAGACTTTGGATGCCAGGCAACTAAATACCTCCCCTTATGATGCTTTATGTAATTGACAATACCACTAATTGGATTTCTATTGACATGCACATTTAATGGACTCATGAAAATAGATACCTGAAGTCTTTTGTCTTTGAAGTACTCGTTTTCCATAGTTTCTTCTATTACAACGACTTTACCATCAGCTGGAGCATAAACTATGCTATCACTAGGGGTTAGAATTTGTCGATTTGGATTGCGAAAAAACTGTAACACAAGGAAGAAAAAGCCAACTGAGATAACAAGGGCGAATGTATAAATGCTTGGTATGTAGTAAAATATGGCGAGACATACTAAGGATAAACCAAGTAGAAGTTTAATAAGAATAGATACGCCTTCTTTGTGTATTAACAAGATCGATTAGGTATTTAAGACGCTAAGATAAACTAAAATCCCCATGAAAGTTCTATAAAATAGACGGTTAATGGTAGATGAAAGGTAAAAGAGTCAAATCTGTCTAGTAAGCCACCATGACCAGGCAATAATGTACCGGTATCCTTAACCTCTAAACTCCTTTTGAGCATGGATTCTACAAGGTCGCCAATGGTGCCAAACACCCCTATTATCAGGGCGATTACTAACCAAATGGATGGAGAAAATATACCTACAAAATAATAGAATATGAATGCGACTATAACAGTACAAATAACACCTCCAATAGTGCCTTCCCAGGTCTTATTTGGAGACATACGCGGGAACATCTTATTTTTACCTACTTGAGAACCAACCATATAAGCCATTGTGTCGTTTGTCCAGGTTAGGGCGATAATAGCAAATACCTTCCAGGGAATATATTGGCCTCCATCAAAAGAAATGAAGTATATAGTACTTATGAACAAGCTATAGTACGTAAGACTAAATATGCCAAAAGAAATATTTTGATACGGTTTGCTGGAATGAGTATACAACTCAATAAGGCAAATTACGATGCTTGAAAAAATCAAAATGAAAATACTATGCATCAAGAAGTTGTCTGGCGTGCCTTGCATATTTCCAAAAGCCAGGCAAAGACTCAGACCTACTCCCCCCAAAATAGAGGATATCATTCTTAATTGGCTTTTTTCACAAGTGATAGATTGAAATTCCCAGATACATCCACCAATAATGACACTCATCAATAAAATGAAGGTGTAACTACTAATAAAAAGACCAGAGATCATTACAGTAATAAATACAATCGCTGTGATACCCCTTGTTTTTAAGGTTGAATTCATACGGCTTCTATCTGATCTGGTTTAGAATTCATTTTTTTCAACATGCCAAAAAGGAATATGACTAGTACTAAAGAAATCAGACCAGCATACCAAGGGACAGAATCGATACTTTCTATGTCTAAAGAACTCATCTCTTCTTTGAAGAAAAAATCTAATAATACCTGCGAGGCATTATTGAAAAAATGGGCAATAATAGGGACCCATAAATTTTGAGTAAAGTAAAATAAGTACCCCAAAATGGCACCTAATATAAATCGCGGAATAAAACCTGCAAACTGAAAATGGATGAAACTGAATATGAAAGCCGCTACCCATATGGCTAAATGAGGGCTATTTGAGGCCCATTGAATATTTTTTTGAATGATTCCTCTGAATACAATTTCTTCGCCTAAAGCAGGCAATACAGCTATCAGAAATAAGTTAAATATGATTTGATAACCAGCGGTATAGGTCATCACAATCTTTAAAATTGCCTCCGTAGATTCTTCTTGTGCTAACCAAGATTCTGGAAGAGGGATTTGTTGATTGAGAAAGTAAGTATACTGAACTAAAGGAAGCGCACAAAAAAGAATAACCGTGGCTAAACCCCAGTTCTGAGTACTAGGAGATCGATTTAGAAAAAGATCTTTAATCCAGTCTCTTTTGTAAACTATAAAAGCAGTCAACATACCAGGCAGTAAGAATGTAAAGGCCTGATTTAAGCCCAATATCCATCTTAAGCAGGCAGGATCTGCCTCAGCATCATGACCGCTAAGCAAATCGGAAAGGCTAGCAAAATCATACCCCCACATAACGGCTACAACCAAGCTAAATAGAGCTGCTAAAAAAGCGCCAAGGAGAACATTTCCAATAAGAATCAAAAAATTCTTAATAATGCTAAAACCGTGAGGTTCTTGATCAAATTTTCGCTGTTGGTTTGAATCAAGTACTGAATCTTTAATGTCCATTGCCATTATTTTTACACATTAGTATACCTTGTGATTTGCTAAATTAGCAAATCATAATATAAGCCTTATAAAATGACTAGATTAAGTGTCAACATAAACAAAATAGCGCTCATTAGAAACAGTAGGGGAAGCAATTTGCCAGATTTGAGAAAAATAGCTCAAGATTGTGAAAGCTTTGGGGCACAAGGGATTACTGTGCATCCTAGGCCTGATGAACGACATATTCGCTACGATGATATTCCCATTCTAAAAGATGTCGTCAAAACGGAATTTAATATTGAAGGAAACCCAACAGAAAGGTTTTTGTCCATGGTTGAAAAACATAAACC
>JALZVN010000038.1 GCA_023299965.1 Saprospiraceae bacterium
TTATCAAAATCATCTCTAGTAAACAAATAATCTATGCAACGTACTCCTGCCATGAAGGCATATCGGTAGTAGTTACCGTCCCGTGAGGAGATATCATTGGGCATATATAGCTCTGGATCCCCTTCCGCTGGATCTGCATTGTGGATACTCATCCTGATGACTATCGAATTTATCTGAGAAGATTCATTGTTTCCAGGTCGCACATGATTGGCTCCTCCTCCAAAAGAGGGCATAATAAGCGTTGCTGGAAAAGGTCCATCTCCCTTCGGCACACTGATATAGGCATATACTTTACGCCCGTCTAAGTGATCCATCACGAGATTGTAGGTATCATTAAAATTGGTAGAGCTATGTGCTGTGAGCACTGGATTAGAAGGGATAGCACGCATGGTTTCTGTCTGGTTCTTCCAGTATTCATCAAAATCAGCTGGCTCATCCTCTATAGGTGAAATATCAAATGGCGCTATAGCTATACCTGAGCGATCTGCAAAATCACCTTGATTGACATAACAAAGTAGGAATGTAGGCTCTTCGAATGAAAAAGGAATCGTATATGTCTGTCCAGCTTCTAGAAAAAAAGTGCCTTTTTTGATAATGGGAGAATGATTGTCTCTTCGTATCACGAAACTCGCTTCTCCGGTCTCCGTCGAAGTCACCTGAAAATTGATAATTTCTCCTAAATCATACGTCGCATTGGAACGATCTGCAAAAACCTTGATCTGGGCTTGGGCTAGATTCGAAAAGCACAAAAACAAAAAGATTGTCCAATAAAAATTCGACTTTGATAGGTGCACGGAAATAAGTTTATCCAAAACTAAAAAAATAAAGTTAGGTTGGCAAGATGTTTGTCAAATTTACGCTTAATTCAATAGAAAAAAGACAATGTAACCTAAATATAATCAAGTATTTAAAGCAAAAAATGGTACCTTTACTTACCTGTGCTCATAATGTATAAACAAACTAGCTACATATTACTCTTAGCCATCTTCATAATGGTCTGTATTCCTTTCATCATGAACGGTCAGTCAGAGATTATTTGGTCTAATACATATGGTGGCGCAGAGGACGAATCCTTCCAAGATGTTTTCATAACAAGTCAAGACAACGCGCAAACCATCGGCTTTGGTCAATCCACGGACGGAAACCTACGAAGTGACAATGGACTCTACGACATCTTGATATCTGAGCTCAACTCTAATGGAAATATTTCTCGCTCTACCAGTATCGGTGGAAGCAAGAACGATCTTGGAAAATCAATCCTAATCCATGAAGAAAGAACGTTTATTGGCGGCTTGTCCTACTCTGTAGATAAAGATATCGCTCGTAACTTGGGAGGTGGAGACATCCTTTTTGCCAGCTTGAATAATGAGCTACGTCTACAATCTTCAACTTTACTTGGAGGAAACAACCTAGACAATATAATCGGCGTCAAAATGATGCAAGATGGCTCTATCGTAATCGTAGGCAATACTAACTCCACTGACCTGAATCAATCTGGTGTGGGTGGAGCTACTGATGTATATGTCTGTCGCCTACTCCCAGAGGGAATTGTACTGTGGGAGAAAACCTTCGGAAGCGATCGGGTAGACAAAGTGAGTGACGTCGTTATCAATTCTCAGGATGAAATCGTCATAGTAGGCTCCACATTTTCGGATGACTTTGTAGGGTATAGAAAAGGGATCAAAGATGGATTCGTAATGTGTATCAATAATCTTGGAGATGAAATCTGGGGACGAAGATTTGGAAATGGAAACTACGCCAGCTTTGTAGCATGTGATGTAGATAATAAAGACAATATTCTAATCACAGGAGTGCAAGGTCAGGTAAATCCAGACATCTCTGGCATCCAAGGCATCTACAATGAAGACATCATGGTGCTAAAGCTAGACAATAGAGGAGAGGACGTTTGGCGCCGTACACAAGGCGGACAAGAAGACGATCTAGCTACAGATATAATCAGCACACTTGATGGAGGTGTTTTAGTGATCGGAGCTACAAAGTCATTCGATGGTATTGTGTTTTCAAATTTTGGAGATCGCGATGCTTTTGTATTGAAGCTTGATAAAGATGGGCAAAAAGAATGGTCTAAAGGATATGGCGGTAGTCTAGACGATATCCTAAATAGTGTCGCACAAGATAAGTTTGGACAATATTGGCTAGTAGGACAAACTACTTCCTCAGATATACATTTGCCGGAAAACCATGGCGGTGTAGATGCTTGGGTCCTTAAATTAAAAGGAAAAGCTCCGAGTCTGACTGTAAACCTAGGTGCTCCATTAGTAGTCTGTGAAGGAGAAGTAGTGCAGCTAGATGCTAGTATAGCCGGTTGTGATTGTGAATATATCTGGTCTGATGGTTTTGATGGTGCAGTGAGATCTTTTGAAGTAGTGGGATCAAGAACACTTTCTGTGAACGTAAGTGATGAGGCGGGTAATGTAGCCAGCGATGACATCACCATTACAGTAAATAGAAATCCCGTTTTCGAACTTGTTGCGGAAAACCCAACTTGTGCCAATGAATCCAATGGACAAATAACCGCCTCTTTGCTTTCCAGCAATGAAGCCTTGGTTTATACCTGGAGTATAAATAATCCAGGCAACTCAGAGATTCTTTCCGAACTCACAAGTGGGGAGTACTCCTTGGTGATTACGGATCAAAATAATTGTTCTAGTGAGCAGTCTATTGCTTTATCAGATCCAGCGATTTTGACACTAGATGCTAGCGTTAGTAATACCGAATGTGAAAATCTAGA
>JALZVN010000039.1 GCA_023299965.1 Saprospiraceae bacterium
GGCACGTTGCAACAAAGCAATGGGTTAAACCCATTGTATTTGTGTGCTTTGCGAGAAGTGCTGAAAGTACGGCACAGAATCACAGAATCACCGTATTGCCATGTTGCGTACTTTCAGCACTTGCTAAACTTACTTACTGTAATAGGGTTTCAGCCTATCCTTTGCTGTGCGCTCCCCCGAAGCGAGTTCGGGGCAGGCCTTTCAGGAGCATTGAAAAATATTCAAAAGTTAAGAATACATATCCTATTCTGAGAATTTCGTCAATTTTATTTTAGCGTACAACATACGGATAGTCAGTTAACATATTATCAAAAGAATACATTTTGCGTCAGGGATAGAGAGGAATACCGACGCCCAGTCGGGATGTCCGCAGGACGGGAGCGAAGCGGACTCCGGAATAGCCCGCCCGGACGCCCAAATAATTCAATTTAATCGTATCCTAAATCGACCACCTAGTTATTGGCTTCATCCCTTGATCAGAAAATTCACCTTTTTCAAATTTGTACTTAGCGGCGACGGCAATCATAGCTGCATTATCTGTACAAAACTGGAAGGCAGGAATGTAGGTGCTCCAGCCGAGTGCCGTACCCTTGGTCTGTAAAGCGGATCGTAAACCAGAATTGGCGGAGACACCGCCGGCAATGGCCACCTCACTTATATGGTGCTTGCGAGCGGCGATCTCCAATTTTTCGATCAAAATATCTACGATAGTGTGTTGGACAGAGGCGCAAATATCCGCAAGATTATCTTTTACAAAATTGGGATTTTTAGCTACTTCTTTTTTAAGAAATTGAAGGATATTCGTCTTGAGACCAGAGAAAGAAAATTCGAGTTCCCCAACCCTGGGTTTGGTAAAAGTGAAACGAGCTTCTCCTTGCTTCGCCAATTTGTCGATAATGGGTCCAGCAGGATAATCCAAACCGAGCAGCTTACCCGTCTTGTCAAAGGCTTCTCCAGCAGCGTCATCAATCGTGCTGCCTAGAACCTCCATGTCGAGATGATCTTTGACTAGAACGATCTGAGTATGTCCCCCTGATACAGTCAGGCATAAAAATGGGAAATTAGGATAGGGGGGCTCCGCAAAATGGGCGAGCACGTGAGCTTGCATATGGTTGACTTCGATCAGCGGGAGGTCTAATGCGAGCGCCATAGACTTGGCAAATGTAACTCCAACGATGAGCGAACCTAGCAGGCCGGGTCCTCTAGTCACGGCGATAGCATCCAAATCTTGCCTGGTTTTGTTCGCCTTTTGGAGCGCTAGAGAGACAGTAGGGATAATGTTTTCAAGGTGTGCTCGAGAAGCCAATTCTGGTACTACACCTCCATAAATGCGGTGCGCATCCTGGGAAGCAACACAGTTAGAAAGTACTTTTCCATCCTGTAGAATAGCTACAGAAGTGTCGTCGCAGGAGGACTCAATCGCTAATAAAGTCAGTTTCTTCAAAGGTTATAGAATTTGATGCACCAAAATTAAGAAATACTGCATCATAGTATCGAGACAAAAGGCGTCAAATTTTGAGAAAAATAGGGCATTTATGTTTCAAAATAACTTAGATTTAGATAAAAATATCTTATTATTGCACACATCAAAACCGTAAATACATACCAATGAGGATCGGAATAAACATACTTTTAGTTATTATTATCGCTGTCTTAGCTTATTTGCTTGTAGACAGCATCAGGGAGCCTATCGAATTTCAAGCGGAGCGTAAAGTGCGTGAAGATGCTGTGACTGCTAGATTGGATAAAGTGAGAATAGCGCAAGAGTCTTTCAGAGACATTACAGGCAGATTTGCACACAACTTCGATACTCTTCAGCAAGTCCTTGAGACGGAGAACTTTAGTATCATAAGTATCCTTGGAAATAAGGATGCAGACGAAGAAATAGTTTATGACACTACTTTTGTATCTGCTAAGGATAGTATCGTCAAACTAGGCGTTTACTTGGATTCATTGCCATTCGTTCCATATACAAACAATGAACGCTTTGAAATACAAGCAGATACGCTGACATACCAGGCTACATTAGTGTATGTAACCGAAGTAGGAGTGAATAGAAATAAATATATGGGACAGTATGCCGATCCTAAATATAAGAGATATGATGATACCTATGATCCAAATAAGTTTATCAAGTTTGGAGATATGACAAAACCAAGCCTTGCCGGAAATTGGTAGATCATACTGTCAATATCATAGATTCAAAATTTGACAAATATTTCAGTATAGAATACAAACTGTCCATACTTATAGGTAAGGACAGTTTTTTTTATTTTATAGAAGATATGGAGTCAAATGCACTCGTGTTGAAGCAGATTCAATACGAGAGTGAAACGGCTGTGTCTACCAAGGAAGAAGCCCTGAAGCAGATCTTGATGCAAGAGAAGTACTTGCAACTGCCTTACTCAGAGGTGTCTATCTGCTACTCTGGGGCTAAATTTACCATCGTTCCGGAAGAAGTGTTTAGCAAGCACATGCTGAATTCTTATCTCACTCAGGTGACCCGATTGGCCAAGAATGAGGAGGTGACTTGGAGCCGATTGCCATCACAAAATTCTACTGTAGTATATAGTATCGATAAGGTAATTCTAGATGTAGCCAAAAGCTACTTTCCTGGCGCAAAGCATATGCATATCATTTCTCCATTGCTTACGCATGCTTACGAACACGCTAAGAGTCAACCTGGCTATCAGGTGTTTGTGCACACGGGGATTAGTATAATGGGCATTTTACTATTCAAGGGGAAGGAGCTTCAGTTTGCTAATACCTTTCAGTATGGATCGGATAATGACTATCTGTATCATGTCTTATCAGTCTATGAGGAATTTAAACTGGATGGGGAAAAGATCCCTTTGATGCTGACGGGGAGAATCCAAAAGAAATCAGCTATTTACGAAAAAGTTGAAAAGTATGTAAAGCATATACATATCGTGCATTCGCCTAGTTACTACCAATATGGCTCTGCTTTCCAAAACGTAAGTTTTCATTATTACCACGACTTATTAAGCATGAGACTATGCGAGTGATTGCGGGCAAGTTTAAGAGTCGTCGCTTTTATCCTCCTGCGGATAAGTGGCCGACACGACCTACTACTGACTTTGCTAAAGAGGGATTGTACAATGTGTTGACGCATAGCGTAGACTTTACTGAAATGAAGATGCTAGATTTGTTTGGAGGCACCGGAAGTCATAGCTATGAGTGTATTTCACGAGGCTGCACAGATGTGACCTATGTCGATCAGCATGGACCTTGTCTTAAGTTTGTCAAAGGAATAGCAGAAAAGCTTGAAATTACGGATGCGATTAAAATCGTCCGATCAGATGTGTTTAAGTATATTGCCCATTGTGGAATCCAATACGACTATATCTTTGCGGGTCCCCCGTATCCATTGCCAAATCTGTCCAGCCTGCCAAGTGAAATCTTTAAGCACGACTTGCTGAAGGACGACGGTTTACTGGTCGTTGAACATGATCAAAAGCACGATTTCGAACACGCTCCCCGTTTTGTCAAAGAGAAGAATTACGGTCAAGCTATTTTTAGCTTCTTTGAGTAGTGCTTAGCGAATGCTATTATTGCGCTTTTCGTTTCCACTTTTATCGTTCTGCCTAAAGTTTTGCTCGTTCTCTTAAGCTACAAATGGTATTAAATATCTCTGTTTTTACACTAGTATATTGATTTGACTTGAATTATATGAAAAAGTCGTCTTTTTCGAAATTTTATATCGTGACAACAGCATAAAATGGTATAAATCCTTATTTTTAAGAGTAAGTTGATAATTATTTACTTCTTGTAGGGTTATTTAATTGTTACTTTACCTATAGCCGTACATTATGAACATGTAGGTGCTTGCAAGAGGCCCTTGATTACATTAAATTAACTCAACCAACACAACATAATTTGAATACCGATACCATTTCATTAGACCTCTCGGTGCTTTGTCTATGCCGAAAAACGGCTGGCCTGTTGTTTGGTTTGCTATTCTTGCCATTCATTTTACCTGCACAGCAGTTGTTTCCAATAAAGAAAGACAAAAAATGGGGTCTGATCAATACCGAAGGGAAAATAGTGGTGGACCCAATCTATGAAGCGATTGGAGAATTTGAACACTATGGCTACGCGGTGATGCAACGCCAAGGAGGAGTAGGGTTGATAGACCAGTCTACAAATGAAGTCATCCGTCCAATATATGAAGACATCAAAGTATTGGATGAAGATCTAGTCGCTGTCATGGACCAAGGGCAATGGATGGTGATAAACTTTGAAGAAAAGATAGTTTTAGAAAAAGGATACACTAGAGTACACGTGTGGGAAGGAGAGTATCTCGCCTTCTTGAAAAACAACAAATGGGGACTTGCCTTAAAGGATGGGATAGTTATTACAGAGCCTGCCTATGACGGACTTAAATTGTTAGACAATGGTTACTTCGAGACACAGATAGATGAAGGCAAAGGATTGCTATCACCTGATGGCGTAGTACTCATTCCACCAAAATTCAAAGAAGTAAATATTCTGAGTGATAATCTATTCTTATTTAAAGACAATCGGAGATGGGGCGGAGTAGATGGAACGGGTCAAATAGTTTTTGATGCTTCCTACGATTCCTTTCAGAAGATCAATGAGCAATTTGTTGTCTTGATTAGTAAGAGTTTGAAATACCTTTATTCTAATGCTGCTAAAGAAATCATCTCAAAAGATGAATATTCGAATTTTTACAATTTTGATTCTACACACATCTTGACTAAAAAGCAAAGGCGTTTGGGTTTGATTGGAGATGATGGACAATTAGTCTTAGAAGCTAAATATCATGAAATTCATGCCTATGCTAAAGACTTGTACCGAGTCAATTTTGAAGGCAGTTGGGGCGTTGTATCGGATAAAGACGAGATTGTTATACCATTGGAGTATGACTATATCGCACCCAGTCAAAATAGAGTCTGTGCGGCGAAAAAAGGAAGTTTTTGGACTGCGATTAACCTTGATGGCGAAGAACTTTTCGAAGCTAAATACAATGAGGTTTTGATAGAAGAGGATATGATTAAGGCCACAGTGAATGGAACTCTAGAGTTGTTTAGTATAGATGAAGAAGGCTATATCGTTGATCAGAATAAACTAGAAAAGCATTT
>JALZVN010000040.1 GCA_023299965.1 Saprospiraceae bacterium
TAAAGCAACTTAAAATTGCTTTATCGAGTTTACATACAAGTATTATTATCACTGAGAATGATAAAAAAGTAGGCAATTAAAGCCTACTTCCCCCTCCACACACTTGTGATTGCTTTCATCAATATCGCTATTATGATTATAGACGTTGTATTTGCTATCGTATTGCTGTATGGATTTTATCTTGGATTTTCTCAAGGCATCATCAATACCCTCTTCGCTGTCTTGAGTATTTTCATCGGTCTGCTAGCTGCTTTCAAGCTCGCACCAGCGACGGCTACCTTCTTGGAGACCCTCTTCAAGAGCACCAATCCACTTATGTTTTTAGCTGGATTTTTGATCACCTTTATTGTTACGATGTTTCTCATACGCACCTTGGCGAGAGGCCTTGAAGGTTTATTTCGAGCCGCCAGGATCAACTTCATCAACCAACTTGTAGGCGGCGTAGTACTTGCTGGTGCGCTGATATTGATGCTGAGTATGCTGGTATGGTTTGGAGATCAAGCGCACCTGATAGACGGTGCTACAAAGACAGAATCTATGACCTACCCTCACCTAGAGCAATATCCTGCTCAGGTCAGAGGACTTGCCGCAGTATTGAAGCCTACCTTTGATGAGTTTTGGGATCAGTCGGTTGAGATGTTCGATAAGCTAGAAGGCATGTCTGTCAATGAATCCAACGACAGAGAACCTAAGATCTACGATATTAAAGATTATGATGCGGAGGCACGCATTTACGATATTGAGGAGTAGTCCCATTTCAGATAGACTACGCTAAATACCCATCACGACTCGCCGCAGGCGACAAAGCTCGACAAACGGAGTGCGTAAGAGATAAGTGGTAGTAGCGGTATGGGATATGCCGGGTGGCCGTTGAGAAAAGGCATGCCTTTTTCTCCACGATGGCGCGGACCATATCCCATATTAGCGGATGACACGACCCGGTCCTGATAAGGACATCGGGGTATCCCCAAAATATCCCACCAATAGCTCCAAAATATTTCCTACTTTTAGTGTATGCATAGTCAAGATATATCTGTCAAAGGCGTCTACTGTATAGCGATTTATATCTGCTTGGTGGTCCTGAGCCTATTTGTGAAAAATGAATCCATGCCATGGTTGGCCGATGTCGCAAGATGGATGACCATGCCGCTGCTCATCCTCTTTTTTTATCTGAATACCGCGATCGATACCAAATTTGAAAAGAAGGTGTTTTTAGGACTGACTTTATTTGCGATCAGCAATATGCTAGGTATCGGGCAGTCTGTATTGGGCAGCTATCTGGTGTATATCATCATTGCACTGATGATGATCGCTTACTTCAATTATGCCCGAGCACTGATGGCGATTACTAGTCCATCCAGTACCATATTGTTTCAGAAAAAATGGCTCGCTGGGGTCCTATTGGTCCTGGGGCTCATTGTTGTCTATATCTGTTTTGTGCAGACTTGTTTTGGGATTGCAAGCGCTTTTCTGATCCCCAAGATATGTTTTGGGCTGGTAAGTTTACTGTTTCTATTCGCAGGGGTGAATATCTATCAGCAAGTAAATCGGGGGATTCTTAGTGGATTTTGGTTGTCTCTTGTTCTACTATTGTTCTATAATTGCTACCTAGGATTGAATATTAGCGCTAATATTAGCATCTTTGAGGATAAATTAGCGGTAAGTTTTTACGCCGGCCAGCTGATCTTCATTTGGACAGCCGTACGCGCTAGTTTACATTTTAAAAAACACGACCACAGCCATATTTCAGATGTGCTGAAAAGAAAAGTGGTCCAATAATCAAATTATGAAAAACATATTCTTCTTTTGCGTTTCCGTCATTTTATTTGGATGTGCATCCGACGGTGGGAGCAGCAACAGCAGCGCAGCAAAAATCAACTACCCTTCTTCTACAGAAAAGGTACACTGGTTAACGATCGAAGAGGCTCAAGCCCTCAACAAGCACGAACCAAAAAACATGGTAGTAGATGTATACACGCAGTGGTGTGGTCCATGTAAGATGATGGACAGAATGACTTTCTCTGATCCTGCTGTGATTCAAAAAGTACACGAAAATTATTACGCGGTAAAGTTTGATGCAGAATCTGCAGCTCCTATCACGTTTGGTGAAAAGGAATATGCAAACCCGAAGCACGATCCAAACAAGCCTAAAAACAGAAGGAACTCTCCACACGAATTTTCAAGATTTTTGAACGTGAGAGGATATCCTAGTTTAGTAGTGATCGATCCGTCTTTAAACATTCAAAAGAAGATTGTTGGTTTTAAGCAGCCAGCTGAATTATTACAAGAATTGTAAAAACGATACAGTATGTCGAGTTGGTGGTCTAAGATCAAATCTATTTTTAATCAGTCGGAACTTAGTACACCAACTCAGCCTGCTATCCATGAGGTCATCAAGCGATCTGAGCACTTTCTCGAAGAGTATGACACCTGGAGAGGAGGTCCCAAGCATAAGAAGATGCTCAACTGGATCTCCGAGCAATATGCTATTTATCAAAAAAAAGGTAGGGAACAATCTGAGTACATCGATTTTTTGTACACCGCTTCTACCAAAGGGCTCGCCATCCATCTAGCCAACATGGAGTACGGCGAGGATCAATCTCGTTTCCTGATGGACTACTTCCGAGAAAAACTAAAGGTGGTCCATTCGTATCGCACTCAAGTATCTGACACGCGCACCTATAGTAGAAAAGGCTGGGTAGAAACTGTCGAAAGGCACTATCTCAAACCTCGACCTCAGTACAATGAGGAAGGCAGAATAGCTCAAGGATTTGGCAACGTAACTATCCTCCTCACACTACGCGATGATAAAGTCTACAATCTAAAATTGAGCGCCACCGCCTATCAAGATAGACTCTTCACTGCCGAAGAGCAGTTTTCAGATTTGATGCGGGAGATTACTTTTTAGGGTTTTCGGGTTTGTGTTTTCAAAAACGGCTATTTCATTATTTAATTTTCATTATATTATTTATTTTGTACTCAAGTAGCACAATCTAATGATGATTTGAGTGTGCTTTTACAAATGCTATTTTAAATAACCTGATTCTAACCAACACCCGACTTATGAGACTAGTGCAATTATTCCTCTTAATGTATTGTTCTATATCACCTTGTAACTTGCTCGATCAATCTAGTAAATTAGATAATATTTGCACCCCTCAAAAAATCGCTAACAATTCTCTTATCCCTGTCATCAAAAATTATAAAATTACTGAAGTCAATTGTGCTACAAATGAAGCCATTCTTTACATTGAATATTTTATTCCTACTGATCTAACATTTAATCACGGCCAGGCTTATGACTTTGGTTTTGAATATAAAATTTCTGCTAAACAAAGCCTAGATTATATTAACGAATTTAGAATCAGAAAAATGGGCTTAAACAACACAGAAATTAAAATAGCTCCTAATTATTATGGTGGGGAAGTAAAAATAACTCCCTTTTTAAAAGTAAAAAAGCCTCATGAAAATATCATTCATGGAGATATAAAATCTTTAGCAATCCCAAAATTTGAATTACATGATGAATATCTTAAGACAACTATATCAATAAAACAAGAAAAAACAAAAGATTGCAATTCATTTAATCAATTTTCCTTGATAGGTTTTTGTGGCAGCCCAAATGGATGTAAAATTATTTCAACGCCACAAGTAACTCCTAAAGTTCCGTATGGGATATTTGAAATTCCACTCGTCATTTTTAATAATTCTATATTAGCTAAAATTCAATCCATATTGCCTGAAGGACAAGTTTGCAGGTCGGACATTCCTATAACTGCTGGCATCAAACCTGCAACAGTTAATTCGCCAATTACATTTTTGGGAAATAATTATTGGTCTAATTCTGAAGACTGCAACTGCTTTAAATTTGAATTAGATATTGGGATAACCCCAACTGTAAATCAAACTTTCACATTCCTCAATCATCCAAATAATCCAGATGGAACAAAGGTCTATAGAAGACGTGGGCAATCTGCAGAGTTATGCATAGTGCAAGACGGCTTACATTGTATTTCAGTTATAGATCAAAATGATTGTAAAATGGATTTCTGTACAGAATTAAACACAAGAAATCTAAATATTTCCGCTTTTAATATTGCACCTGTTAAAGCCACATCACAAAAGAGCAGTAATGGTGAAGTAATCATTGTACTTGACCCAAGCATAAAGGGTCCAATTAAATGGGGTAATATCCGAAAGAAAAATCCCAATTATTGGACAAAACTTAAAGGCAAGGAGTTCAATATTGTTAAGGTCCAAGAAGAAGAAAAAAACGATACGAAATTTCACATAAGTGGATTAATGATGGGCGAGTATTATGTAAAGGTTACAGATGCAAATAAATGTGCTAAGGAAGTTTCATTTAAAGTTAATCTTTGCAGTATAGATAACATATTACATGGTTGGCATATTGGCGAAAAACATAATCACTTAGGAAACGATAAACAAGTAATATTTAGCGTCATCCCAAAATTTACGAATATGGTGCCTACTTCTATTCTCGGCTCCGTTCTTGACCAGTTTGATTTTACTTGGACCTTACCAGATGGATCCACTACTAAAGGCATAGAATTAATCCCTAAACAAGCCGGGAAGTATCAACTTGATATAATAGGTCGATGTAGAAGGTCGTTTGCTGAGAAAGAATATTTAATATCGGATGACATAAAACCTTAGTTAAAAAATCGACTATCAAATCAAGCATAAGCACTTTCACCAAACAAAATTAGGTTCAATGGTCGTAGAGTACTTTTCACTTATTGTCAATCTGAATAGCTAGATACAGTGCCTTCCCAAATTTCTACAT
>JALZVN010000041.1 GCA_023299965.1 Saprospiraceae bacterium
TTCTGTATCTTGTGATTATAAAATAACTGATGTGGGAAAATAAAATTTACCGTTTTCATAATGTAGTTTCATTTGCGATCTTAGGACTATCGCAGTGTAATATTTAATATTGCTATTCTTATTTCTTTAGAAATTTAGAATCTATATTTATTTTTTTACGATTCGGTCTAACATGTGTCTTTAAGATTCTCGTTTTTTCTTGCTGGACTTGTAAATTCTTTCGGTGCCCCCAAATTTTATCTCTTGCCTTTTTAGCAGCTTCTTTACAATCGACTAGAGGCTTAGGATAGTCCACTCCTATCACTACATTATAAGTAGCTTCTTCCATTGCACTCATGCGCCAAGGTTCATGTATAAATTCATTCGGCACATTGGCTAACTCAGGAATCCATTTTTTTATAAAGATACCATGCGGATCATGATCTTGAGATTGTTTAATAGGATTGTAAATACGAACTGTATTCGTCCCGGTGGTGCCGGCTTGCATCTGAAATTGTGGATAATGAATGCCTGGCTCGTAATCTAGAAACAATCTAGCCAGATAATAAATACCTGTTCTCCAATCCTGATCGAAATGATGGCAGAGCATTGAAACAACCATAGCACGCATTCTAAAATTTATCCAACCTGTCTCTTTTACACAACGCATACAAGCATCCACTAACGGGTAACCTGTCTTGCCATTTTCCCAAGCAGTTATAAAATCTTGATTCAAGGGGCGCTCTAATAACTCGTAGCCTTGATTTACACACTTTGTCTCATATCTGCATTCAACCTCAAATTTTTGGATAAAGTGGTCATGCCATTTTAGTCTTGTCATCATTCCCGAAAACGCTCGTTTGTTAAAAGGATAGTTAACATGTCCTTTCGTATGATGCAAAATTTGCTTTATACTTACATTACCCCACGCAAGATACGGCGACAATCGGCTACAAGATAGACGACTTTCTCTAGGCTTAGAAATCTGCCAATGGTATGACTTCCCCCTTTCAGATGTAAAGGAATGCAAATAACGCCAAGCGTATGACTCTCCACCTGGTTGAAAAGTTTTGTTTTCTTCCTTCAATGAATATTCAAAATCAACTGGTAAGGGAAAGTTATTTTCAAACGATATTTTAGGTTTCTTTTGATAGACATTAAAAATCACGGGTTGATTCATAGTGACATACCAGCTTCGATCCCATTTCTTTCTATCTCTTATGCCTCTTTGTACCCCGTTCATCTGCTTCTCCTCCCATTGTATATCATTGGATTTGCAAAATTTTGCTACAGACTTGTCTCTATTCCAAGTAATTTGAGTACCACTTTCTTGGCAAGAAAATATTGTTAAGATAGATAACTGTTTAGATAAATCTTTGAATACATCCAAAGCTTCTCCATAGAAAAGTACGACCTGTTTATCATATTTTGATAAAGATTGTCTTATATTTAAGAGGCTTTGATAAACAAAGCGGCGATGTCTCAATGAGGAATCTGGATAACTAATTAGAGTAGGTTCATAGCAATAGCATATCAAATATGGCAAACCACTTGATTCCGCAGCTTTTAAGACGGCATGATCTTGAGTACGTATGTCACGTTTCAACCAGACCAGATTGACCTTTTCTAATTTTTTATCCCCCATGCAGTCCTTGCTATCTATCGAATAGCAGACATGCCCCCGTCAACATACATGATTTGTCCAGTGATCCAACTGGCTTCTTCCCCTAATAAAAATGCAGCCATAGCAGCTATATCTTGCGCAGTCCCTATTCTCTTCATCGGGTGTCTTTCTGCATTAGCCTCCCTCTTTTGATCAGAATTGAGTAACTTCTCAGCCAATGGTGTGTCCGTCAAGGAAGGCGCAATCGCATTGACTCTAATTTTTGGTGCAAACTCCGCAGCTAATGACTTTGTTAAGCCTTCCACTGCACCTTTTGAAACAGAAACTTGGCTATGAAAATTGTATCCTGATTTCACAGCTACTGTACTAAACATCAAAATAGAGGGATCTGTTCCTTTTTTCAATCTAGACATACAAGCCTGTATGATCTTCACAGCTCCTACTACTTGCAGATTCAAGTCTTCAGCGAATGCTTCAGGTTTTAAGCGAGAAAAAGGTTTGAGGTTGATGGAACCAGGGCAATAAATGAGTCCATCCAAGTGGTCAGGAAGAAACTCCACACCAAAGTCCTGAGTCACGTCCAATTCGTGCGCATGGATATTATTGGCACTTATCATTTCAGTATTTCGGTAAGTCCCAAAAACCTGATTGTCCCCACCTGACAATTTTTCTGCTAGTGCTCGACCTATTCCAGAAGAGGCACCCACAATAAAGTAATTTTTCATAAAATTAAAACAGCAAAATGCTCATAATGTTTATGTGCATTTTGCTGTTAAATTTAATGCCACTGGTAAACTTTGCAATTCACTCTTTCGCATTCAAAAAATACTTTAAATCAAGTTGCCTATTCAGGTTTTGGTTAGGATTCTAAGACCCATCCTAATTGACTATTGTATTCTATCTTCTTGAATCGACTTTCCTTACCATCCAAAACAATTTTATTCTGAGAATAATCCAAAACACGTGATCTACTGTTATCTGGAATTCGCATTTCACGCATCGGAGAATCCATGTTTGGCTCTGTACTACTTCCTAAAGTTCCACTGTTGCTATTCGTAATCGCTGTAGATCCGACAGTAGATAAATTTGGTCTAGGTATATCGTTAATCTCGGCCGCTTTTGCCTGTTCTGCGATTTGAGCTTTCAATGCATCTAGTTGAACTTTTATATCAATATAGCTCGATGCAGGATCATCTGCCTGTTGTTGCTTGTTTTCAAAGCGCACCATTAAGTTCTCAAAAACAGAGCTATCAGCGGTATTTACATTAGGGTTACCTTTGTTCTTATTTTGGACATTTTCCACTACTTTTTGAGCAGTTGTCCCACGATCATTCGAAACACAGTTTAATTTTTCAATTTCTTTTAAGATAACAAAAAAGACTTATATTCAATGAGTTATAAATTACTTAAGACATTGAATAGTCAATGCATTCCTTTAAAAACTATTGACTATCCGCTTGTTGTACACCAAAATAAATTGTCGAAGTTTTCAGAATAGGATATGAAATCTTAGTTTTTGCGTAGTTTTTCCATGCTCCTGAAAAGCCTGCCCCGAACTCGCTTCGGGGGAACACACAGCAAAGTGTAGTTTATCAAGTGTTAAAAGTACCTCACATGCCAACACTGTGATTTTGTGGCGTACTTTCAGCACTTTTCGCAAAGCACATATTTACAATGGGTTTCACCCATTGCTTTGTTGTGACGTGCCCCGACGCGAGGTCGGGAGAACCCTTCAGCACTAAGATTGATTTTATTAATACTTAAAATTGGTGTACAATATTCGGATAGTCAATTAAAAACTTAATAGTTCTTTCAACCTATCGTTTCAATCTCGAACTTCTACGACCAGATCCACTTCTACAGCGATATCTCCTGGTAGCGAAGACATACCTACTGCTGCCCTAGCGTGCTTGCCGCGCTCACCAAACACCTCTATCATCAAGTCGGAAAATCCATTGATCACTTGTGAGTGTTCCGTGTAATCTGGAACCGCGTTGACCATACCAAATACCTTAACCAATCGTACTACTTTATTTAAGTCGCCCACTTCTGCCTTTAAGACTCCTAGCTGATTGATCGCTACCAACTTTGCAGCATCATAGCCTTCATTGGTATCTAGATCCGCTCCTAACTTTCCTTTGACATTTTTACCGTTGGGCAAGCTTGGTCCCTTTCCAGATAAAAATAATAAGTTGCCAGATCGTACAGCACGAACTATATTAGCTCCAGAGGGTGACTTTGGAGTGGGAAGTTCAATATTCATATCAGCAAGTTTTGCTTCGATATCATAGTCATACAACTTGCGCTCTGCTTTGGTTGAAGTAGTCTGATTTGATGGTGCTAGACAGCTACAAAATAAAATTGCGATTACGAGGTAGGTAAATACTTTTATATTTAGCATGTTACTTTTGTTTATTTTTATCATTTCATCAGCAATAACTAGACATCCACCGTCTGGCATTATGGAAAATACTGTATTAAGTTGCTTCAATTATTGTATTTCGTTTTTCCTTAAAATACTGCATCTTGATTTCTGTTTTTTCCTTTTTCTCTACTAGTGAATTAATGATTCTTTGGATATAGGTATTTATACTTTTGACGCTTGCCAATGCAGATATAACATCATTAGAAACAACCCAATCTGTAATCATGGATTCATGAAATTCATTCTGGAAATAAAGTAACTCTCCGTAGCTTGTCATACTAGTCTTAGACTTGAATTCGAAAATATCTGTCAATTCAGATTGCAACTTCACCATCAATACTCCAATCTGATGAGATAGGCTATGAGCATGATCCATATGGGCTTTTTTGAGCAGTTTTGCTTCTTGTATTTCCGCATAAAATTCTCCCCAATTGTCAAATTTCTTGGAATCATTAATATGGCGAATCATGTTTCCTAACTCTTCCTTAATCTTTAAGGCTACTAGATGCGCTTCATATATTTCGCGCTTGTAGTTTATACAATCATTGATTGCTTCGTTTGTATTAATGAGTCTTTCGTAATTGGAAGGCAGTAGATTTCTAGAATCTATCCTTTCTTTTTCAAGAAGCATAGTTAGTGCAGATTCAATCTCCTTTTTTTTAGCAAGTTTTTCCTCCAAGATATTGAGTTCAAACTCCAAGATATTAATCACTTCACAGCAGTCTTTATATTGTAATGCTGCTAAAAGGTATTCTTGTTTTTCTGCTTCGTGCTGTTCGGATTCATTTACTAAGGTCTGGGTAAATAAGCTCTTAATATTGAATTCTTCCTTAGCCTCTAATCCATCCGCAATAGAATCTACAATCAAGACTAGATCGCTTCGCTCTTTGCGTTTTGTCTCTAGCTGCATATGGACTCCTTTTAAATAACTTTCCGCTATAAGAATGGATTTGAACTGCTCTATGAGTTCCTCTAAATTATGCATTAGGCTTTTGTTTTGTTATAGGTATAATGAGTAGAAAGGTAGTGAAAATTATATAAATCTATGGCTTCTAGAATATGGAAATGTCCTACTTCTTATCAAAAGGGCGATGCGGTTCAGCTATAGCCCTAGAGGATAAGCGGTAGTAGCGGTATCCTTGTATACACGCATCACTATGCGAATATACAAGGGTAGTAGCGAATGACGCGACCGCAGTGGAGGCTTAGCTAGGTGTAGATGCCCACTAGCGGATAGCCCCAAATTATTTACATCATATTTCTCTACACTAAAATTTTAATAGCCTGCTGCTTGCCCATCTTTGCGAGACTCACTGGCTCCATAATACACCTCGTTGATGGCATCCCACATGATGGCTTGATAGCCACCAAAACCGCCAACTCGATGATCGATATCATGTCCTTTACTGATCATCTCTCGAATAGTTTCTCTAGAAAAACCAGACTCTAAAAACAAGGTCCCTCCATTGGTCATCTTCTCGCCTGTAGGTTGCGAAGAACCTGTGTGATACATCCTTGGTGCGTCTCCTGCTTCTTGCAAATTCATATCGAAGTCAACTAGATTGATCACGATCTGAGCGTGTCCTTGAGGCTGCATCCCTCCTCCCATAAGCCCAAAGCTTACAAAGGGTTTACCATCTTTGGTGATAAAGGCCGGAATGATGGTATGGAATGGTCGCTTGCCTGGTTCGTAGGCATTACGGTGATCTTTATCCAGTGAAAATAACTCTCCCCTATCTTGCAATATGAATCCAAGACCGGTAGGGGTCATGCCTGATCCCATACCGCGATAATTGGACTGTATCAAGGAAACCATATTGCCATCTTTATCTGAGACGGTCAGGTAAATAGTATCTCCATCTTTCAATTTAGGTTCGTCAATACGTCTAGCGGCGCGCTCGGGATTGATATTTGAAATATGCTCTTTTGCGTATGATTTTGAGATAAGTTTTTGAACTGGAACCTTAGCAAAATCCATATCTGCGTAATACTTTGCTCTATCTTCAAAGACTAGTTTTTTAGCCTCCGTGAAATGGTGCATATACTCGGCTGAGCCAAAACCCATATCTCTTACATCATAATGTTCCATGATGTTCAAGATTTGTAGTGCTGCGATTCCTTGACCATTGGGGGGAAGTTCCCATACATCATATCCTCTATAATTAGTCGAGACAGGTTCTATCCAAGTCGAGGTGTGAGAAGCTAAATCATCAATGGTCAAAAATCCACCTTGCTCCTTAATATAAACGGCAATGGTCTTAGCGATATCCCCCTTATAAAAAGCATCTCTCCCCTCTCTGGCAATCGTCCTTAGGGTATTGGCTAAAAAAGGATTCTTAAATACTTGTCCTTTGACTGGTGCTTTACCATTGATCGTATAGGTCTCTTTGAATCCAGGAAACTTAGATAAAAATGGAGTACTCCTACCCCAGTAGTAAGCAATCAATTCTGACAAAGGAAAACCATTGTTAGCATAGTCTATGGTGGGTTGTAGAATTTGATCCATAGATAACTTACCAAACTTACCGTGCAATTCAAACCAACCATCTACAGTGCCAGGTACAGAGACTGGTAAAGGTCCGTGCGCTGGTATTTTTTCTAATCCTTCTTTCTTAAAATAATCAAGAGTAAGTGATTGGGGAGATCTACCGGATCCATTAAGACCATGTAGTTTTTGAGTTTTGGCATCCCAAACGATGGCAAATATATCTCCTCCTATACCATTTCCTGTTGGCTCCATGAGACCGAGACAGGCGTTAGTTGCAATAGCAGCATCTACTGCAGAACCTCCCGCTTTGAGTATATCAAGACCTACTTGCGTACACAACGGTTGCGAACTAGCGACCATTCCATGTTGTGCAATCACTTCAGATCGAGTAGCAAATTGCTTACCAGTAAGCCGATCTTGAGCTTCTAACATTTGGATGCTTATTATACATAACAGAAAGATAAAATACCTAGACATGATGTTGACTTTATGATTAATAATACGGTTAATGTCAAATTAAAAATTTGAAAAAAGACCTCTGCTAAAGCTACTAAGTTATTTAGGATAAAATAAGACACAAGTTAAAATATGTAGAGGGGTAAAAGACAAAAAAGGCTTTCTCTTGGGATAGAGAAAGCCTTTATGGGTTCATAGTGTGTGCGTTCTATCGGGTCATTATGGCCAAATACCTAATGAAAGGTAATCTGAACTAATCTTATTAATTGCGCTTACAAAAGCAGCGGTTCTTAAATCAGTGATGTTCTTTTTACGCTTCATGATGCCACGAATCTCTTGATAAGCTGTGATCATAGTTTCTTCTAAACCTGATCTAACTAAATCGATTTCGTCTGCTCCACTTGTGATTAACGTTCTTTCTTTCATGCCAATAGTCTTTCCAGTAAGTCTTTCTACCAAGTCAACCATGTTTCCATACTTGCTTTGGTCGAATCTTTTTTCCATTCTACCAAAACGCATGTGAGATAGGTTCTTTAACCATTCAAAATAAGAAACAGTCACCCCACCAGCATTACAGTACATATCAGGCAAGATCATTATTCCTTTCTTCAAAAGATACTCACTAGCAGTCGCAGTAACAGGACCATTAGCAGCCTCTGCGATGATTTTCGCTTTGACTTTTTTCATATTTTCTTTAGTGATTTGATTTTCCAATGCCGCTGGCACAAGGATATCACAATCTACTGTCAAAACATCTTTACGAGACTTCATTTTTTTAGTCCCAGGGAATCCCATGATGGACCCTTTCTTTTTACGAAACTTCATCAACTTCTCTATGTCGATACCATCTTCGCTATAAATAGCCCCTTCGTACTCAGCTACTGCTATGATCTTCACTCCACCTTCTTTCTGAGAAATAGTTGCAGTGTAGTATCCTACATTACCAAGCCCTTGTACAGCCATCGTCTTCCCTTTCAAACCAGATGTCAGCTTCAATTCTTTCATATCGTCTTCGTAAGAACAAGCTTCCTTCAAAGCGTAGAATACACCTCTACCTGTAGCTTCTGTTCTACCTTGGATACCATACTGGTGAACCGGCTTACCCGTCACACATGCCGCTGCATCGATATCACCTCCTTTCATAGTAAGGTAAGTATCTAAGATCCAAGCCATCTCACGAGAGCCTGTTCCATAATCAGGAGCTGGTACATCTATACCAGGTCCAATGAAGTTCTTTCTAATCAACTCCATGGTATATCTTCTAGTGATATTCTCCAATTCTTTTTCTGTGTAATCTCTTGTGCTGATCATAACGCCACCTTTAGCACCACCGAAAGGTACATCCACAATAGCACACTTGTAAGTCATCAAAGTCGCTAAGGCAACTACCTCATCTTGATTTACTTTTTGGCTAAAACGAATACCTCCCTTAGTAGGAAGTCTGTGATGACTGTGCTGTGCACGATACGCTTCGATTACTTCGAATTCTTTTCCAACTTTTACTGGAAAACGCATTTGGTAAACGGAATTACAAACCTTGATTTGCTCCAATAGACCTTTGTTAAGTCCAGTGTGCTTAGCAGCTTTGTCGAAATTCTGATTTACACTTTCTAGGAAGTTACTCATTATCCTTAATTTGATTTTCTATGTTAGTTAGTTTCTTATCAATTGAAAATAAGTAAATCAGTATACCTATAAAGATTACAGCCAAAGTGCCGACAACAAGGTAGATTTTACCTGAACTATGCAAGGCTACTTCGATAGGATCTTTTGCCAAAAGAGGACAGGAGATGCCAAATGTAAAAACTAAAAGAATAAGACTATTTATTTTCATACCATTGAGGAATGGGTGATAATTTTACGACAGTGAAGGTACAATTTACTTCTATCTTTAATCAAATTTTTCAAGAAAATAATCTTGTAAAATTTCACTCCGATAAGATAGTTGCGCAAGCCAAAAACCTAGAAGCGTCCAACCTATTACAGCCGGGTAAAACACTGTTCTCAAAGTGCTATCGAGGTCTTCTCCTCCAAAACCGGGGTTGCCTCCATTGCCGGGGTGTAAGCTATCGCCTACCATGCGCGGTAATACAAAAAGTAGGAATACTGCAGCCACAAAACCAATAATACTGTACACCGAGCTGATTTTAGCTTTCAATATCTCATCGTCTATAGCTGCTCTCAACAAGAAGTAAGCAAAGTAAAGCAATAACGTCGCTGCACTTACATTTAGCTTGATTTCTTGGAAGGTCCACCAAGTTCCCCAGGTGCCTCTTGCCCAAATAGCACCAGTAGCACAGCCTAAAATACCATATAAAACGGCTACTTTTATCATGCTCGATGCCATCATGTCTCGTTCTATATTATTATCCTTGAGATATAGTACTGATGAAACTAAGCTTCCTAATAAAAGGAAGGTCATTCCGAACCACATAGGAACATGATAGAAGAGATTTCTCAGTGATTCATACAAAATAGCTCTGAAGGGAAATTGTGCTCTATCTGCTCTTTTAAACTTACCAAAATCATTGCTTGGCCAGGCAGCAATAGCACCATTTAGATCGATTTCTTTTTGCACTATTGATAATGCTGAAGGTCTGATAAATGTTCCTAATCCATCTGCTGATAGGATAATAGAATATCGCTCTCTTTGTAGGATACTTGGTAGCTTTTCCGGAATAACAAAACTCGCTTTGAGTTCATTATGCTCCAAGATAACAACAGATTGGCTCTGTATCCCAAACGTATCATTGATCTTAATAAATGCATCTACATCGCTCCCATTGGTAAAATTCGTATTGTAAGTAGCAATATTGAGATCGTAGGTTTGCCCCGCTTCTAGGGCTATTGGATCTATTTGTAAGATGCCAGGGTTAAGGGGTCTAGAAATACCTACAATAATTGCATACAACACAAGAGCCGCTCCAAGATATTTCCACCAATTTCGTTTCATAATTTGATTTAATGTGACACTAAATAACGCAAAAAATTAGTCTTTCCATACAATTGGAAATAATATTAAGATAAGTCCCAATAGAATAGTATCGATCGCGAGCAAAATGATAATATCATGTGATACAGGCAGCATTTCCTCCGAGAAGCTAGCTTCTGTCAACTTTATCAAACTAAGAAGAATCGGCAATAAAACTGGAAATCCTAGAATCGCTGTAAAAACAGCACTGCTATCAGTCTTATTGGCTATAGCTGAAATGAAGCTCAGTACAATACCTAAACTCAAACTGCCCAATGCGATAGTACAAAAGAACAAACCCATATGCAGTATGGGTATGGCTAAGAATAGCAAAAAAGCCACTGTTGATAGGCTCAAAAGTAGCATAACTAGTAAGACGTTATAGATAATCTTGGCCATGATAATATGTATACCACTTGCCAGCTGATATAAATACAGTTGAGTACCATCTTGCTCTATGGCAAAACTCTTAGCAACTGCGTTGACAGCAATAAATAAGGCTACTAGCCAAAATAGTGCATTCCAAGGCAGTTCTTTTGCATCTTGAAGTGAGGAATAAATCACAAATACAGTCGATAGAACATACAATAATGCCCCTCCAAGGGCATACTTCCTTCGTAGTTCCATTTGCAATTCTAAACGGATCAATGCTAAGATTGACTTCATGCCCAAATGTAAGCAGAAAAACGATTGTCAACGCTTAATCGCTTTATTTTATGTGAAATTTGAGGTATTCCCTTTCATTTTATATTAGAAATAAAACAAATCTAATTGAGTACTTTTACGTTGAATAACCAAGACAACACAACAATAGTGAATTACATAGTTTATGATTTGGAAGCGACCTGCTGGAATGGACATCCAGCAGCAGATATGCAAGAGATAATAGAAGTAGGAGCAGTCCTAATCAATCCATATGGAGAAACCGAAAAAGAGTTCAACCGTTTCGTAAAACCTAAGCTGGCTCCAACCCTATCTATGTATTGCAAAGAGTTGACTAATATCACCCAGGAACAGATAGATAGAGCTGATGACTATGACGAAGTCATCTATGACTTCAAGCATTGGATTAATATGGAAGAAGATTATTTGCTCTGTTCATGGGGGAAATTCGATAAGCGTATGCTCTTTGAAAATGGGCAATTACATAATCTAGATACGGAATGGATTGATCCTCATATTGACATGAAAAAGCAATATCAGCGTATTAATAGATTGAGAAAAGAAATTGGTCTAAAATGGGCAATAGGTCGTGAAGAATTTGAGTTTGATGGAATAGCTCATCGTGCCATTAGTGACGCTATTAATACAGCTAAAATATTTGTGCGTTATATAGAAGACTGGGAGTACTAAAACATATGTAGGCTAAGATGTTGAAAAAGATAAGACAGTTTTTAATTACAACCTTGATTGGGGGACTTTTGGTGCTTTTGCCAATCGGATTGTTCTATCTGCTTGTGAAATTTATCTTGGATCTGGCGGCCACCGTAATTAGACCAATTGCCAATCTCATCAAGATAGATGGGCTCAATAACAACATGCTTCTAGAGGGGATTGCCTTTCTCCTAATTGTAGGATTTTGCTTCTTTGTTGGCTTGTTTGTTCGAACTAGATCAGGAAAGCAAATATACTTGTATTTTGAGCAGAGTATTTTAGCGAAGCTTCCATTCTACAACACCATAAAGGAAACTGTACAACAACTGTTCAGCTCTCGTGGAAAGAGCTTTTCGCAAGTAGTCATAGCCGATGTGATGCAAACTAAAATGACTGGTTTTGTCACCAATGAACATGACAATGGATTATATACTGTATTTGTCCCTACTGCACCCAATCCAACCAATGGGTACATTTTTCATCTAAGAAAGGACCAATTGGAGTTTCTAGATATTAAGGCTGAAGACGCCATGCGTACCATCATTGGAGTAGGCACAGGATCTGAAATACTCTTCAAGGCTCCTTCTAAGGAACCGGAAGATTCTAAAAAAGCAGAAGAATAGTCTCGCTCTTAAAATATCAATTCTACAATTTAGACATACTTTTCTAGACCATAGCCCGTCAAGCGATTGTGGTAGAAATAAAGAATCTTAAAGTTTTGACTAACAATCAATTGATAGTTTTTATCAATAGTCAAAGGTTGTGAGCCATGAAATGAACCGAGTTTTTCTATTCCATCGATAAGTAACTGATCGTTATCAAAATAGATTGCTGGAGATAATTGCACTTTTCCTTTTTCCTCCAGTACCATCAAGCGATCTCGAAGCTTCTCTAGAATCTCATGCATCTTATCTTTTTTAAAACTATAGTCCTCTGGCGGAAGTCTGAGCAATGCAAATAGATCTAAATTGGGGTGCTCCTTCTTTAGCAAATGGAATCCTGCAAAAGCAACCAGATGACTACTCAGCACAATGTTATCTTTATGATATCTTTCTACTATCCTATCCGCTAATATCTTGGTATATTCTCTTTCTCTTTGGAGATCCTCAACAATCACCCCGTCGCTTTTGAAATAATCCTTGATATCTATTACATTCCCATGCTTATCAAGACTTTCTCCCTCTTCGTTTACAAAATTTCCAAGTACATCCATTGGCTTACCAAAGGATAGTGTGATGTCCGACTTTCTTGTAAATAGTCTCCAAATAAATCTCGCTACTTTTTTGAAAGAATAAGATTGATCATTTTTTCTGACATACAGCTCCTTGCCTTCTCGTCGCAAATGTTCTTCTATAAGGAATTGTGCTTCCAAGACAAAATGATAGCCTAAGATAACTGGAACGATAAAAACCTTTCTATCCTTGTTCTGTTCCAGCAAAGATCTTTGAGCATCAATCGTAGTGCCCAATAATCCCATCTTGAGTTTATTCTCAAGCGCTCCCGATCTCGAGCGAGTACCTCCTGGAAAAAACAGATTATTGACTCCCCACTCTATCGAAAGTTTACTGACTCCTTTGAGCGTTTCTAGGTAGACTTTGTTTTTCTTTCGTCTATCTACTCGATATGGTCCCAGACGATTCATAAAGTAAGCAGCATATCCAGCATTGTACAAATTCAATCCAGCCCCATAAGTGAAAGCTGGCAATCCTACTACTGCATCTACTGCATATCCTATGAGTATAGAATCCAGATTACTAAAATGGGTAGGCACTGCCACCACAGTCCCCTTCTTCATCAAACCCCTCACGTCATCCACTGCTCCTTGGCAGTTGAGTCGTTCGTGGATACTCATTCCTTTTTTGTAAGAACTACGTCTAAAGTTGCGAATAGCCGCTCCCGTATTTAGTAGTTTATTGAAAAAGAAGGTTAGAAATCGTCGGGCAAAATTAAAGGTTTTCAATTTGAAGGTACTAACTACTTCCTCAGAATACCGTTCTATTATTTCATTCAGAATTTTGTGGTAGGCTGCCAACTGCGCTTCTTCATCACCATCATCTCTGGCGATGACTAATCTTTTCTGGAGCTTACTCCACATAGCCTTTTCATTTGGCGGATCTACTTTCCAAGGTTCTTCCTTGACGCGAATGACCTCATCAAATATGGTCTTCGCTAGGAGGTCATAAAGCTTACCCTCGTGCACCTTAGTCAAGCGATCAAAAACAAGTTTATTGAGGTGCAAAATAAATGAATCGCGTAGTTCACTAAGTTTATATATAGGCCAGTCTCTCACATCCTCAAATACTGGAGGATACGCATGATATCTATCGCGCAGTCTTTGCTGCCTTGGACTAGTTTCTACTTTTGCTTCCATTCAGCAAACTTTTCGTTTAGATCTTCAATGTAATTTACTATTTCGTCTCTACCTGTTCGCTTATTCGCAGAGGTAGTAAACTGAGTAGGTAGTTCATGCCAAGTCTCTAACAATGCATCTTGAAAGGCTTTGATATTGGCATCTACTTCATCTGGCTTTGACTTATCTGTTTTGGTATAGACTATCACAAAAGGTATCCTACTCTCTCCTAACCAATTAATGAATTCAATATCTATCTCTTGTGGTTTGATATTGCTATCAATCAGCAGGAAAGTACACTGCAGGGTAGTCCTACGCTGAAGATATCCCTCAATCATTTTGCGAAACTTCTCCCGCTTCACCTTTGAGATCTTAGCGTATCCATAGCCAGGCAAATCAACTAAATACCACTCCTTATTGATAATGAAGTAGTTGATCATTTGCGTTTTCCCTGGTTTACCAGATGTAAGGGCAAGCTTCTTTCGATCGCATAACATATTGATTAGCGACGACTTACCTACATTTGATCGCCCAATAAAGGCGTACTCCGCTATTTTAGCCGGTGGGCACTTATTTACACTTGGATAACTGGCTGAGTAGTCAGCTGTGTTTATTGGCATTTTGCTAATGGCTTATTTATAATGCCCAAAAGTAAGCATCATTTCTTAATTAATATTTAAAAAGACTGTATAAGGCCTTAAAGTAAAGTTAATCCTCATATAGGAGTGACTTTTGAAAATAATAGCGGTTAGATTAGTAGCGTTAAGTGATCAATTAAAACCATAAAATACTGCCTTATGAAAAATCTAGTTATCATTTTAGTCGCTTTATTTTTTTGCAATATTGCATACGCTCAAGTCAATTTTGGAATCAAAGCAGGGGTCAACACTTTTGATGTTCATGATGAGATATTTGAGAGTAGCTTTCAAGATTTCACCTTAGCAGTACGTGAAGCTCAGTATGGCTTTCATGCAGGTATATTTTTGAGGGCTAAACTTGGTCCTATATTGTTGCAGCCAGAATTAGTGTTCAATTCAGACAATATTGACTACACGCTTGATCAAGGTGGACTTGGTCAGTCAGTAGTTAATCAAAAGTATAGGGCGATAGATTTGCCTGTGATGGCTGGTTTCAAATTAGGTCCAATCAGAATCCTGGGTGGTCCAGTGGCACACTACCAATTGGAGAGTATCACTGACTTTACAGAAGATATTAGAACGGAAAAATTTTCTGAACAAATCAATCTTGGCTATCAGATTGGAGCCGGGTTTGACTTGAAGTCTATTACTATAGATTTTAGATTTGAAGGCAATGATCGTAAGCTAGGAGAATCTCTCAATGTACTAGGACAAGATATACAGTTCGCACAGAGTCGCAATAGAGTTGTCGCTTCTATTGGGTATAAATTTTAGAATCTCCTTAAACAATTTTTTCAGGACCGATTTAAACTCCCTTAACATAAATACTAAAGAGGAATTGCACATGATCGAAAGGTTGTGTGCTTTTTTTGTTTGGGGTCATCCACACGCCTTTTTCATGTACTCCAAGCCATCGCTAAAAAAGGCTGTGGTCGAGTCGTCCGTTATATCCCTACGCCGCAATCAACACGCAGGCACCGGGATGCCACTACCACCTCTTGTCCTCTAGGGCTATAGCTGAACCGCATCGCCCCGTAAGAACATAAAAAAATACAACCAAAGTCGCGTAGTAGCAAAGCGTCCGAAGCTTGTCGCTTGGAGAGCGAAAGAACAAGGGATAGTAGAGAGCTATCCAGAGGATAGCGTCCATGTGTGGGTTTGGCGAGTGTCTTTAGCCATGGACCGAAGTGCAACGGAGTCTCGAATAGCCCGGTCCCGATTGCCTAACCTGATCTGCAATGCTTGGTAGCCTAGGCCGATCAGGATAGGACGGGATGGTCCCAAATCATCGAACTAAACATCACTAATGAAGTACCGTCCTAGGGTCTAAAAAGGCATACATCAAATCGACGAGCACATTGATCAATACAAAAGTTATCGCCGTAAAAATGACGGCTCCCATGACTACGGGAATATCAAAGTTGATCAGGGCAGTAACAGTTACCTCCCCTAGCCCTTTGAAGTTGAAGACGTTCTCGACAAAAAAAGCGCCGGCTAATAAAGCGGCAAACCAACCTGTGATTGCTGTCGCTACAGGGTTCAAAGCATTGCGCAGACCGTGTTTGAAAATCATCTTGGTCCGCTGCAATCCCTTCGCCTTAGCAGTTCGCATGAAATCCATGCTCAAAACATCCAGCATAGACGACCTTGTAAGTAGCGTGATAATCGCCACGGGTCGGATACCCAAAGCAATGCCGGGCAAGATCAAATTTTTGAAAACATAGACGGGGTCTCCAAAATCATCTAGCTCTAAAATAGAGCCTTGCACATTGAGCCCAGTCAGGTCTCCGAGATAATATCCAAATACCAGCGCAAGAATAATCGCAGTCACATAACTCGGCAAAGAGTATCCAATGACCGAACAGACTACAGCAATATTATCCGTCAAACTGTTTTTATAAATCGCAGCCATTACTCCCAAAAAGATGCCTAATACACTAGCAAGAATAATGGCGAAAAGAGCAAGTAAAATAGTCTTTGGAATAGCCTCAGAAAGGATATCAGACACGCTCCTACCCGTCTGATAGCTTTCTCGTAAATAGGGTTTCTTCACCAGCAAACTTTTCTCGCCTAATGGCAATATTGTGCTAAATTTATATCGGTGTTTCTTAGCGTTTTGCTCACTCATAATATTGATCGGAGAAATGTCTCTCAGATAATAATACAACTGAATATATAATGGCTTATCTAAGCCCAATGCTGTTCGCTTTGCAGCTACTGCGCCTGTCTCTGCTCGCTGTCCGAAAGTCAATTGAGCGGGATCGACAGGCGCTAGAAATATAATCGTGGTGATCAAAATCACAATCGTAATCACGACAGCAACACCTGACAATAAACGCTTTAGCACGTATCTTAACATAGTCTACTTTACGTATACTTTGAATTGGTCTTGAGCAATAATTTCACCTATAGGGAAAGCATCAGAACTCGACTGACTAATGAAGCTTTCAAACTCATTTTGCTTGTCTGCCGCAACAGCAACCAAAAGTCCACCAGAAGTCTGTGGATCCGCTAGGATGTGCTTTTGATAATCAGTCACTGGTGCAATTTTATGACCATAACTTGCCCAATTTCGATTGGTACCGCCAGGCACACTCCCCTTTCCTAAGTAGTAGTCAAGTGCTTCTTTGTTCAATAGTGGGACTTGTTCAAAATTCAATTGCGCAGATAATTGACTGGCTTCACACATCTCAGACAAGTGTCCTAAGAGACCAAATCCAGTCACATCCGTCATGGCATGCACATAATCAAGTCCTGCCAATTCAGCTCCTAATTTATTCAGCTTCAACATACTATCCGATGCGATGTGATCATGTTCAGGAAGACGAATCTCTTTCTTTTGAGCAGTAGACAATATCCCTACTCCCAAGCCTTTGGACAAATAAAGCAAATCGCCTTGTTTCGCGCCACCGTTTTTCTTTAGATTCTTAGTATCCATGATACCCGTAACAGCTAAGCCAAAAATAGGCTCAGGACTATCAATACTGTGTCCACCTGCCAGTGGAATACCTGCCTGCGCACATGCTGCCCGACTTCCTTCAATGACCATATTCGCGTATTCAATAGGGACCGTATTTACTGGCCATCCTAGGATAGCAATCGCCATCAATGGTGTGGCACCCATAGCATAAATATCACTAATCGCATTGATACTTGCAATCTTACCAAAGTCAACTGGATCATCAACGATAGGCATAAAAAAGTCAGTAGTACTCACAATAGATTTACCGCCTCCTATGTCCATAACTGCTGCGTCATCGCGTTCGTCATTTCCTACCAAAAGATTAGGAAATGGCATTTTCTTATTTGCCGTCTTCAATATCTCATCTAATACCTGTGGGCTAATCTTGCATCCACAACCTGCTCCGTGGCTATATTGAGTAAGTTTTATTTCTTCTTTTTTTATCATATTTTTTAGCTTATGCGTTTTTTGTAGGTAATTAATTCTTTAGCAATTTTGCTAAAGTCTGCATGCTCAAAATTAAGCTTATATATAAACTCTGTTTCATTTTTCTCTAACAATTTTGTGTAAGACTTGTCATAGTATGTAAGTGCTATTTTTGCGGCTTGTGCATAGTCCTTTTTATCTAGGGCTTCCATGGCTTGCTGTAAGCGCAGCCCTCCTAGTCTTTTTTGAATTTTTTCAAATGCTACTTTCAGATCTTCAGAGTCTTCACTAGTGTAGACGTTTACTAAATGTTTAACTCTCTCTTGATCAGGAATAGTTATATGGATCAAAGGGCTCGCCTTTAAACTGGTCCATAGATCCTGGTGCAACGCAATACGCCCAATCATGCGGCTTTCATTTTCTATCCAAATCTGCTTTGACAAATCAAAAGATTTGATTTGATGCGCGAGTTGATTTTCGAAATGTTCAATAGCAGGTTGCGCTTTCTCTCCAATCCATCCAAAAGCAGATCCTTTATGATTAGCAAGCCCTTCTAGGTCTATCACCTGTTCGCCTTGCGCTCGAAGTTCGTGCAGTATTTCTGTTTTACCAGACCCTGTCTTTCCTCCCACTACTATGAGTTTCAATTCTTTGCTCCCCAAAATATCCGTGACGTATCGACGATAAGACTTATATCCTCCTGGTACCGTTTGAGTATTAAAGCCAGCCATATTGAACAACCACGACATCGATTGGCTTCGCTTTCCTCCTCTCCAGCAGTACAGGGTAGCCTTATCTTTACCTATATATTCACGAGCTTGCTTTAGAAAAGTGTGCATCTTCGGACCTACCAATTCAATGCCTTTATCAAAGGCAATCTCTGGACTAGACTGCTTGTATAGGGTACCCACTTCAACTCTTTCCTCATTAGATAGCAAAGGAATGTTACGCGCTCCAAGGATATGACCTAAGTCATATTCTGCAGGCGTTCTAACGTCTATTATTTTTGATTCTGTAGAAGAATCAAAAAAGGTATCAAATATTTTGTTTGCTTTTTCTGAATCTTCGATCACATCATTGTTTTTTTGACTGCTTTTTGCCACCCGGCATAAAGTTGTTTACTTTCTTTTTCAGCTATCTGATTTGTGAATATTTTATCGATTTTCCAGGATTTATCGATGTACTTCATACTATAAAAACCCGTATGGATTCCTGCTAGAAAAGCAGCACCGAGCGCAGTGGTTTCTATTACCCTAGGTCGCTCTACGGGTACACCCAGTATATCAGACTGAAACTGCATCAAGAAGTTATTAGCAGATGCGCCTCCATCAACACGGAGTTTTTTCAGCTTCACCTTGCTATCCTTTTCCATAGCATCCAACACGTCCTTAGTTTGATAGGTTAGGGACTCCAAAGTTGCTCTAATAATATGATTCTTAGTCACGCCTCTAGTCAAACCATAGATAGCACCTGTAGCTTCCATATCCCAATAAGGGGCGCCTAGTCCAGTGAAAGCCGGTACTACGTATACACCAGCATTATCGCTTACAGTCTTAGCAAAATACTCAGAATCCTCAGCTGTATCAAGAATCTTCAAACCATCCCGCAGCCACTGAATAGCAGCACCAGCTACAAATACTGAGCCTTCAAGTGCATAGGTGATTTTGTTATTCAAGCCCCAAGCAATTGTGGTCAAGAGACCGTTTTTAGAATTCACTGCTTTCTGACCTGTATTCATTAGCATAAAGCAACCTGTGCCATAGGTGTTCTTTGCCATACCTTCAGTAAAACACGTTTGTCCAAATAAGGCAGCTTGCTGGTCTCCCGCTATCCCTGTTATGGGAATAGGCTCTCCAAATATTCTTTTATCGGTTGTGCCAAAATCTCCGCTACTATTACGCACCTCTGGTAACATCTCTATTGGAATGTTCAAATAATCTAAGACTTTTTTGTCCCAACTCAGTTTCTTGATATTGTAGATCATAGTCCGACTTGCATTGCTATAGTCTGTCGCATGTACTTTACCACCCGATAGATGCCATAGCAACCAAGAGTCTACTGTCCCAAAAAGGATCTTTCCTTGTTTAGCCTTCTTCCGTGCTCCAGGAATCTTGTCTAAAATCCACTTGATTTTAGTAGCTGAAAAATAAGAATCAATGACCAAGCCCATATTTTTTCTTACATAATTCTCTAGCCCATCTTTTTTCATCTTATTGCAAATCGATGCCGTACGTCGATCTTGCCAGACAATCGCCTTGCTAATAGGCTCTCCTGTCTCTACATCCCAAAGAATGGTTGTTTCTCTTTGATTGGTGATCCCAATAGAAGAAATTTGATTAGGACTAAGCTTACATTTCAGGAGGACTTCTCTAGCTACTTTGATTTGCGAACTCAAGATATCCTTAGCATCATGCTCAACCCAGCCTGGAGTGGGAAAAAATTGGGGAAATTCTTCTTGAGAAACTCCTTTAATCCTACCTTGTTGGTCAAAAAGAATCGCTCTTGAGCTAGTTGTACCCTGATCCAGTGCCAATACATACTTTTTCATGCTAATCATCTTGTTGCTGAGCAAATGTGAAAGTAACAAAGGATAGCTCAAATGGCAAATTATGCTAATGAGTATTTGTATTTAAACTGGGAACATAGCTTTGATTAATTTGTTAATACCGATATGATGAAAACTGCACCACAAGCGGAAGAAATAAGTTTTGACAAGTCATTTATAGACTATAAAGACATAAGTCAGATTTCGCAACGCGATAAGGCATATGCAAATGAAGAGACTAGTCTACGTCCTTTTTATAAATATAGCCCTGCCTTCTCTAATTTTAAGCAGATCATAGCGGACAAAAAAGGAGAACAAATAGACAGAAAGTTGCTTTCTTCAGTCCTTTTGGATCAGTATCGCACCTTCAATATTTCAGCAAAAACAAAAGTGAATATTGATAAACTACTGGACGACAACACTTTTACAGTTACTACTGCTCATCAACCATCCTTGTTTACTGGTCCATCTTATTTCATATATAAGATTTGTTCTATACTTAATTTATCTCAGCGTTTGAATAGTGATTTAAGCGATAACTATATTGTTCCAGTCTTTGTCACTGGTGGCGAAGATCACGATTTTGAAGAGATCAGCAGTGCCAAAATTTTTGGCAAAAAAATAACTTGGGAGCAAAGCACAGGAGGTTCAGTTGGAAAACTTGATACTGCTACTTTAAACACCGTACTCGGCGAACTAAAGGAAATTTTAGGAGATCGTCCGATTGCAAATGAGATATACGAGACCATACATACAGCCTTTACCAAGTACAAGACTTATGGTCAAGGAATGTGCTACTTGGTCAATGAGCTATTCGGAAAATATGGCTTGATCGTTCTTGACATGAGTGACAAACGATTAAAGGAAGCTTTTATTCCCATTATTGAAAAAGAAGTCTTTGAGCGAAAATCAGTTTCGTTTGTAAAAGAAACAGTCGCTCAATTAGAAGCTGCTGGCTATTCCAATCAAGCACATCCTAGAGATATTAATTTGTTTTATCTAGGAGATGGCTTTCGAGAAAGAATAATCTTTGAAAAAGATAAATATATTGTCAACAATAAAGACATCTCATTTTCTGCAGAAGAAATGAAAGCTGAGATTCATAATAATCCTGAGCGTTTTTCTCCCAATGTCGTAATGCGCCCTATTTACCAGGAATATATTTTACCGAATCTTGCCTATGTCGGCGGTGGTGGAGAGCTAGCCTATTGGATGGAACGTCAAAGTCAATTTGCGCACTTTGGTATAAATTTCCCAATGCTGATCAGAAGAAATTCTGTGCTTATAGTGGACAAGGGAAGTCAGAAGAAGCTTCAAAAACTATCTGTTGATTTAGGAGATTTACTTGCAGAAGAACACCTTATGGTAGCTTCTTTCCTAAAACAACATTCCGATAATGAATTCACACTTGAATCTCAAAAGGAGTCCATTTCAAAAATCTATGACGACGTTATCAATTCTGTAGAAAAGGTCGACAAATCCTTAGTTGGGACTGTAAAAGCGGAAAGAGCGAAGCATATCAAATCTCTGGAGAACCTTGAAAGTAGGCTAAAGAAAGCTGAGAAGAGTAAATTTGATACAGGCATCAACCAACTCAAAGGCATCAAGTCTAAACTTTTCCCAGAGAATAATTTACAGGAGAGAAAGGAAAACTTTCTTACTTTTTATACTCGCTATGGCAAAGGCTATATATCCTACTTGGTAGATCACCTTGATCCATTTGCAAAAGGCTTGATGGTAATCAAGGAAGTGTAGATATTGATAAAACTTCAAACAAAAAAAGGCATGAATTAAAAATAATTCATGCCTTTTTCATTTATCCTTGTATAAAAGTTTGGTAATTTCTGTGAAATACCAAACCAACCTTATATTACCATGCTGATTATCAAATCATTGCGTAGGAAAAGCATTATTTTACGCCTTCCTTCAATTCAACTATATAGCATCTAATATCGACAATTATAAAATCTAGGAGGCTTTTTTTGCTGCATTAAAGAATGCCAATAACTCTCCTAGCTTACTGGTAAGATCCTTTCGATCTATTATAAAGTCTAGAAACCCATGCTCCACCAAAAACTCCGATCTTTGAAATCCTTCCGGAAGATCTTTTTTTATCGTTTCCTTGATTACTCTAGGACCTGCAAAACCAATCAATGCTCCTGGTTCAGAAAAGTTGATGTCTCCGAGCATAGCGAATGACGCAGTTACTCCCCCTGTAGTAGGATCAGTCAAAAATGAAAAATATGGGAGTTTATTCTTTGCCAATAAAGTAAGCTTTGCACTTGTCTTAGCCATCTGCATAAGAGAGAAAGCGCTTTCCATCATTCTCGCACCACCAGACTTACTGATAATCATGAAAGGTGCACCTACTTCGATGCAGTAGTCAATAGCCATGGAGATCTTTTCACCCATCACTGAACCCATAGATCCTCCTATGAAACTAAAATCCATAGCGGCAATCACCAAAGGCATTTTGTTGACTTTTCCATAAGCTACACTTATTGAATCCATTAGATCCGTCTTCTGATGTGCTGCTGTCAGTCGATCAGAATATTTCTTGAGATCATTCCACTCCAAGAAATCTTTCGAGACTAGATTATTGAAAAGATCAACGAATTTGCCATTATCATAAATCATCTCAAAATAATCGTGAGATCCTATTCTTACATGATAATTACAGAAAGGGCACTTAAAATGATTTTCTTTAAGTTCTTTATTTGTGCTGGTCTCGTTACAAGACTTACACTTAAACCACAAGCCATCTGGTGCTTCCTTTTTATTCTGTGTTGCTGTTTGTATTCCCTCTTTAAGCCGTTTAAACCAACCCATATATAGTGTGATTATTGATTCATTTGAGAGACCAAAATAGGTCTCTAAGTTCATATATGCTAATTTAAGTCTAACTAGCTATTATAATTATAGTTTTTGACTGTATTCACGTATGTTTTTACACCGTTTAGAGGAGTATCAGGGTAAACACCATGCCCTAAATTGGCAATATGCCCCTTTCCAAACCTATCCAGCATGGCTCTTGTTTGAGACTCAATTTGCGCTTCAGGTGCATATAATTGACAAGGATCGAGGTTTCCTTGCAATATTTTGCTTCCTGCAGCACTTCTAGCAAATTCTGGGCTGATATTCCAGTCTACACCCAATGCTTGGCAATCCATTTGAGCTAATTTTTCAAATGAAAACCACGCTCCTTTGGCAAAAACTATAACAGGAACTTCAGTAATGCCGCTTGCAATCTTAGCCAGATAAGGAGCTGCGAAAGTATCATATAATTCAGGTGTCAATATTCCAGCCCATGAATCAAATAGCTGAATAGCATTGACACCATTCTTAATTTTCAATTTTAGATACGAAATAGTTGTATCCGTAATCGCAGCAAGTAATTGGTGAGCAAGATCTGGATCTTTATATAAAAGCTTCTTTGCTTTGCTAAATGTCTTTGATCCACTTCCTTCTACCATGTAGGCAAGGAGTGTCCATGGTGCTCCACTAAACCCAATCAGCGGCACTCTGTCATCAAGAAGTTCTTTGGTCAATCGAATAGCTTCAAAGACATACTCGAGCTTGACAGCTGCTTCTGCACCCGACAATAAGGCGTCCGCATCAGCTTTAGACTGAATCGTCTTGTTGAATAAGGGACCCTTCTTTTCCACCATATCATAGTCTAGCCCCATACATTCAGGGATTACCAAAATATCTGAAAAGATAATAGCTGCATCTACACCCAACTCATCTACTGGTTGCACAGTTACTTCTGCCGCTAATGCAGGCGTAAAAAGTAATTCCTTAAATCCAGAAAGACTTGATCGAATAGCTCTGTATTGAGGAAGGATTCTTCCTGCTTGACGCATCAACCAAACCGGAGGTCTTTCAACAGACTCTCCGGTTAAGGTGCGTAAAAAAAGATCATTTTTTATTTTTGCCATAACGGCAAAAATACCAATCCTCTTTTAAAATAGCGTTTGATTTATGTCAAGAAAAAATGACCTTCAGCAAGAATTATAGAATTAAGAAGTAAATACTCTACCACCCATTCCATCATCTTCTCTATCAATCATTTCTGAGTTTACTCTTTCAGCACTTGGTCTTCCTCCCAAGCCTGATCTTGTTTCTTGAAGTTCATGCACTGCTTCACTTGGACGTTCTGGAGTTTTGATAATATTTTGTTTTCCATCTTCACCAAATAACTCAACTGACTTCTTATTGTAGGCTAAAGCAGCATTTTCAGCAGTATCATACATACCGATGTGAATCGATTTGCGATTAAGCGAAATCACCGCTCTAAAACGATTATTTTCTTTGTAAACTCCGGTGTAGCCAGTCTTAGAACTAGTTTTACGCTTTCTACTTGCTACCGCGCGAGAGCGCCAACAAATGTTTGAAAGTCTACAATCCAATTTATTTCCGTTCACTGCACCAACTAAATCATTAGTTTGGCTTTTTTCTTCTAACTTGAAGCTTTCAGCAATTAGCTTGTGTAAATAAATGGTCTTCGTTTGGTAGCCTCCTTCTTTTTTCTTGGTTGTCTTTTGAAACACTGCGCAGCCGCTTGAATGGCGTCTGAGATTATTTAAAAAGTCGACTTCTTTTAAGTAAGGGTCTTTGGAAAGTTGCTCGAAAACATTTTCATCGATTAGAACAATCTCAGTCGAGTTCTTGAGCTTAAGTTTATACAACATGTTTTTAGGGTTTTTAAGGTAAAAGTGTTTTTTGGATAATGATAAATTGATCTTTACATTTGATTTGTTTGGGTTATTATATTTTTACCAATATACGTGTGCTAAGTTACAGTTAATCTCAGCAAATCTAAAAATATAATGGATAATTACTTAATAATTAATGAATTGCATGTCTAGGAAAAATCATATATATACACAAAGATGTTTTGACTTAGCTAGATTGGGCGCTGGGCAAGTATCCCCGAATCCTAATGTTGGAGCCGTTATTTCATCAGGCGAAAAAGTAGTTGGAGAAGGATATCATAAAACTTTCGGAAAGGATCATGCAGAAGTAAGAGCTGTAAAAGATGCCATCCAGAATGGAGTAGAAAACTTTGAAGACTTGACGATACATGTATCCCTCGAGCCTTGCAATATACACGGAAATACCCCTCCATGCACCCAGTTGATAATCGACAAAAAGATCGGAAATGTTGTGATATCTACTATCGACCTCACTAAAGGAGTCAATTTTACAGGCATTAAACGACTGAAGCAACATGGACATACAGTTCAACATGGAGAATTGCAATCTAAAGGAGCTTTTTTAGTAAGAGTCCGAAATACTTTTGTTAGCCGCAAGCGACCTTATATTATTCTCAAATACGCGAAAAG
>JALZVN010000042.1 GCA_023299965.1 Saprospiraceae bacterium
GAGAGCGCATCGCACCGCTACAACCTTCTACCCTTGCTTCGTTTCCGACCTGGGGGAGTTCAAAGGGAGCTAGTCGTGCGTCCCTCACCAGTCGCAAAAGTAACAATAGTTTTGATTTTAAATACTAAATGAAAACATTTTCCTAAGTATTATTCAATGAATATTGGCAGCTGAGTTAATTCACCTATCCAACTACGTAAAAATCAGGATATTATTGTTTTTCAAAAATCTTAGCCTCCTCCGCGAAGTAATCTACAAACTTCTGCATATCGTTGGCGAGCTTAGTGTTTTTCGTGGCATTATGGTAGGTATCCGCTAGACCTTTTAGCGTTTGATACATGAAGCGATTCATTTCATCTACTTGAAAATCAGTCGTCCATAGATCGATTTTCATCGTATCTTTCGTCTCCTTATCAAACATTGAAACCAGAAAGGCTTTTGATTCAATAAACTCATCTTTATTAGGATTATCATCTGCTTTCCAAGTCAAGCGTTTTGGTATTCCCTTATCGTCAAGACCAACACGAAGGGTAATATCTGAGGATTTTAAGTTTTCCATAGTTACTTTACTTACAATTTTATTCAACCACTATCCGCCGAATCGAAGACGAGTATCCACCCCATATACCTATTCCACCTTCTATATTATAGTCGATGACAGTAGATGAAGAAAAGGGTCCCTGATTGGCTCTATTGAACTCCAAGGTACTCCAAAAATCATAATGTGCTTCATCAATCGAGCAAAATTTTATCTCCATGGTATCTCCAACCCTATAGAATCCAAAGGTTTCGAAATCAAACTCTACGCCGCTTTCTTCTGCCTTAGGTAGTGGAAATTCGAAGGTATCTCCATCAAAAAATAAATCATTCAAAACTGAATTGAATGAAGCCAACAATCCTTCATCATTTCGATTGGTAAAGTATCTATAAAAGTTGGCCTCATTAGGAGCGTCCTCCAAGGTAATTCTCAGTTCTCTCAAGGTATCAACAGGAATCCCTGGCACATCCATGAATTCAAGGTCTGAAATTCTAGCTCTTTCTGGAATCAAGGTAGAGGCAGTTAACACTTTGCCTTCTACTTCGATAAGTAAATCATATCGCTCCCCTTCTTCTCCCTCCATTGAAAAAGTTGGATCTATATACACACAAAAATCTAGGCTAGATGAATCTGCGCTTACTCCAAATAAATCAGAAACAATCAAACGTTGTTCAAATGTCAATTCGCTTAAGCAAAATTCTTGTAGTCGCACACTACCTGTGCTATTAGATACAGTGACTTCAGCATCGCGTACAAAAAAATCGCTTACCTCATTAAGATTAATCTCATTGAAAAAAGGTATCGATCGTGTCAATATTACATAAGGTGACGTGGGACTATCGCCGCCCTCTATATATCCCTCTACTACTATCTCGGGAGGTTCATTATTAGTCTCGGGAATAAACTCCGTTTCACAGCTAAAAAATAGAGAGACGGTAAAAAGGAGAATGATATATTTTAGAGTGATTATACTTCTCATTTTTGATTCCATTTAAAATTCCAAGTAACTGAGGGAATGATTGGAAATAAAGATACTTTTAAAGCAGTTGCTTGTGTGGTACCTGCGTCAAAGTCAGTTTCAAAGGTATTATATGTAAAGAACGTATTTCTACGGTTATATATGTTGTATATCGAGAAGGTAAAACTATTCTTCCAGGCTTTATCTGTATTTACTTTTGGATTGTAAGTCAATGCTAAATCTAAACGATGATAGGCTTCCAAACGGGCACTATTGCGGTCACCAAATTCAACATTTACAGATTGCTCTACAAAAAACAAACTCTTTACAGGCGTAAATGTATTTCCAGTCCCATATACAAAAGCGCCTCCAAATTCCCATTTGTCAGTGATTTCAAAGTTGGCTACAACAGATAAATCATGGCGTCTATCAAACGTAGCTGGAAATACAGCTCCATCATTAATATCAGGAAATATACGGTCTGTCTTTGACCAGGTATACCCTACCCAACCATTCAGTCTACCGGTATTTTTTTTGACGAAAAATTCTGCCCCATAGGCTCGACCTCTTCCAAAGACAAATTCCTGCTCAACTTCTACTGCAGGGTCATTGATAAAGCTCTCTCCATAATCAATCTGATTATTTAAGTCTTTATAATATACTTCAACACTTGTCTCGTAAGCATTGTCCTTTAAATTTTTGAAATATCCTAAAGCGTACTGTATTCCTCTTTGAGGAGCAACTCGATCAGAACTAGGCACCCACACATCAATAGGCAATGTACTATTACTGTTACTCACCAAATGAATGTATTGATTCGTAAAAGTAACACCCCCCTTTAGTGAACTAGATGCATTTAAAGTGTATTTTCCAAAAAGTCTAGGTTCTAAGCCCGTATAGGTCTTAACTGGTTCTAGGGAGCCAAATTCCTCTCCATTTAGTGGACTTGTGTATGGACCAACTTGAGTAAAAGCAGAAAACCGCAAACCATAGTTGAGAGTAAATTTATTAGACACTTTGTAATCGTTGAGTATATAGATTGCTGACTCGTGGGCAAATTTAGGCTTTAAATCATTAGAGAACTCTATGTCTCCATTTGTTGCACTCGTCACACTAGGTGTAAGTCTATGATAGGTATAGTTGGCTCCAAATTTTATTGCATTTCTTGCATTAGGATAATACTCAAAGTCCAGTTTGGCATTATAGTCTCTAACTCCGGAAAATAAACCAACTGAAAAATCTCCTTGTCCGCCTTCAAAACTAAAGTCATAATCATTGTAAACCAAGGAAGCATTCATAAATAGCTTTTCTGAGAACAAATGATTCCAACGGACAGTAGCGGTTGTATTTCCATACGGTAATTTAAAAGATATATCTCTTACATTTGATTGGTAATTGAGCACGTCCCTCCCAAAATAGGTGCTGACAAATATCCTATCCTTATTAGATAATTTGTAATTGATTTTTGCATTAAAATCATAAAAGAAATAATTAGTCCCTCTAAAGTCTGTTCTGTCTATAAATGGTTTCGCCAGCTCAAATGCATAGGTCCTTCTACCACTTACAATAAATGAACTTTCCTCCTTCTTTAATGGACCTTCTACAGTTAACCTACTTGCGATCAGACCGATCCCGCCAGTCACACCAAATTTCTTATTGTTTCCATCCTTCATTTGCACATCAACCACACTTGACAATCTCCCTCCATAGTTGGCTGGGATCCCTCCTTTGATTAGGGTTGTGTTTTTTATGGCGTCTGCATTGAATACAGAAAAGAATCCAAGTAAGTGTCCACTATTGTAAACCACAGCTTCATCTAATAAAACCAAATTTTGATCAGGACCTCCACCTCTCACATAAAAACCAGCAGTCCCTTCTCCTGCGGAAAGCACTCCTGGAAGGAGTTGGATCGTTTTGAGGATATCTACTTCACCAAGTAGCGCTGGTAACTTTTTGATTCTTTCAATAGGTAAAGCTACTGTACCCATTTCAGTGCTATTAACATTCTGATCTTTCTCTTCACCAATGACAACCACCTCTTCCATAGTCACACCAGAGGACATTCTGAGATTCAATTCTATGTCTTTATCTAAGGTAAGGTTATTGATGATGTCTTGATAGCCAAGGTAGCTGGTTTTGATCGTATACTTCCCAGAAGGAAGCGTCAAGGAGTAGAATCCGTATACATTAGTGGTAGCGCCTTCTATGGTATTATTTTGATTGAAAACATTAACACCAATCAATGATTCCCCAGAGGATTGGTCTTCTACGTAGCCACTTATAGTGAATGTCTGCCCATGAACGTAAAGTCCAAAACAACAGAGTAGGAAGATATGTAAAAAACGGTATCGCAAATGAGTTCTATTTATATATAGACAATGGTATACTATGATAGTTTATCTGATCTTCAAAATATATGTTAATGATGAAGACATATGATCCTATCTACTCTATTTTATATAGATTTAGTATGTGAAGAGTACATCCAGTCGGTATCCCCTAAGTATACGTTGACTGATTATCTAAAGCAATATATTTAGACTTTAGTTATATATCAAGCGAATTGGTTTCAAAGAAGCACCATGTGCTTTCAAAAGACAAAGGACTCCATACTTTCCGTACAAATGTCCTGCACCTACTGCACAAAAAACGGTTTCTGAGCTAGATAGATTGTATAGTCTATCTGACATTATTGTGTTTCGCTTGTAAAGAAGAGTTTTACGCCATTTACCTAAGGATCTCTTTCCATGCTGATAGAGTTTGTCGATTTGACCATTGACGTAATACTCCATAATAGCATGATGCTGCCTAACAAAAGCTGGAAAATTGCGAATCAATCCTTTGAGTTGTTTTATCTCAGAAACTAGATCCATAGCATCTAAAATACAAAGGTGTTCTTCAACGGTTTCAATTCCAAAAACGCGTTTATCCTCCCCTTTTGCGTATTCGTATAGACGCATATCCAATATCATATTCGTATCTTCCTTCATGATCAAACTAGACAATAGATTAATCAAATTCATAGGTCTTAAGTGCTGAATTTGCTTTAAGGAAGGCCCTCCTATCGATAGTAGAATTTGCTGCAAGCGATCAATTTGTTTTGGCTTCAGCAGACTTGTCAATGGAGCGTCAAATGGCAACATTAACCTTTGACTCATCTCCGGAGATTGGGTTTCTGCAAAGTCAATCTCTACACAAAATGCATCACATGCATCTATGTAATTTGTTATTTGATCAAATGCAGAGAGCACCTTCTTCGACTTGACATGCATAGTGCCAAATAAATACGATTTTCCTTTAAAATTTGCGGAGGAGATTTCCCAAAGAAGGGTCTGCTTTTTGAGCTTCAATAGATTCTCCTAGTCTTGGTAGTTGAATGGCAACACTGCTGAATTTTTAACTGTAGACAGTGTCATCAAGGTTTTTAGCCTTTCAATCTCTTCAATTTGTGAAAGTGTCTTGAAAAGTAACTGCTCATAAGTTGGGATATCCTTACAAACGATTTTAATTAAGACATCAGCTTCACCAGTGATGATATAGCATTCTGTGATTTCTTCGATGTTTTTAACCTTTTCCAAGAAGCTGTTTAATGCATTCTCTTTTTGCCATGCTAATGACACAAGGACAAATGTTTTCACATTTAAACCTATACTAGTAGGATTGACAATAGCATGATAACTTTTGATTATTTCCGTAGATTCTAGCTTTTTAACTCTCTCCAAGGTTGGAGCTGGAGATAAGCCAATTTGCTTTGAAAGTTCTAGGTTTGTAATTTTACTATTATTCTGTAGTATCTTTAAGATCTTAAGATCAATTTTGTCTAACTTCTCCACGCTTAATGTTTAAATTTTATAGTGTTTGGAGCATATATTTTAAATATACTCTCCCGATTTAGCGCGCAAGATATGAAAATATAAAATAAGCCAAAACAATTGATTTGCCTTTTTTTATTTTTTATTTTATGTCAATTGTAGTCAAAACTTTGCATTTATTTTCTTTTTATGTCTATTTAGGCAGAGAAGCAAGAGCCGCGTGAATGATGGGAATGATATCGCTGACAAGCGATAGTCCTTGCCCTACCATTGTAAAGCACAATCCTGAACTTGGCTACAAATCAAATACATACCGATATTTCTAGTGTATAAAGGCAAAGGACCGTAGCCGATAGGCGGAGTCATGGACAGCATGACCCGAAGGGGCACGCCCAAACTTTAAATATTTGCTTGAACAGCCTATGCGTCTACGCCAATCTTAACCTCATTTGTCTTCTAGAGGCAACATGAAGGCTAACCCAAGTCACCCATATGGCGTCAAAGACAAAGGTTATTTTTTGCAAGACTGGGGTGTAGTAAAAACCTATTTTGGTCTCATAACTCAAAAACATAATCAAACTTAAACCGAAACAAATGTATGCCAAGGTTTTGTGCACTCGATCTTCATGTTTAATCAATTCTAAAAAGAATGGTATAAAAGTAATGATGGTCAATATCCCGGAAACTGTGACTGCTGTATCATGATAATCTTTATTATACATAAAGATAAATGTAGTCATGGCCGCCATACCCAGTCCTCGCATAATTCTAGTATTCCAATTTTGCTTACTAAATAATTCGGGCAAAATATAGAAGAAGGAAATCATCCCAAAACTAAGCATAAAATGAGCAATGATAGCAATAGGTCGAGCATCATTGACCACTCCTTCTTCGAGATGAAGGGACATGAGGTCACAAATAAAATTGTGAAAATAACTATAGCCCTCAGAAGCAATTTCGTTAACTGAGCCGCCAGGATATTTAGTCGTAGCTATTAAAAACAAAATCAAAAAACCTGTCAAGCCGACAATAGGAAAATACGGGTATTTGTTTTTGATGAATTCTAGCATACTTTGGAAAACAGTATTGTTTAAGTTTGGTTTAGATACTTTACATTATATCTTGACTACTGAAGCAATTCATATTTGTATTGCAGCATTACGATCATTGGCGCTCCAGTAACTGGGTCTTCATTGGTCAAGAAAATATCAATATCTATAGTTTCAGATTCTTCTTTTTCCGTGCTGTCAAAGGTCACCATAATTGAACCTGTAGCGCCAGGCATGATCTCACGCTTTGGGTACTTGGTCGTAGTACAATCACACGAAGACACAAGGTCAATCTTTAATGGAGTATTTCCGGTATTGGTAAAAGGAAATTCAAAATTGCGTATCTCGCCCTTTTTCACGCTGCCTATGTCCTTAAACATTTCTTTGAAGCTCATCTGTGGTCCAACTTTCGAAGGTTGACTACTAGGCTGACTGGTAGGCTGTGTAGTTGGTCTAGAAGTTGGTTGAGAACTTGGATGTTGCGAAAATGTACTTGTCGCAAAACCAATCATTAATATAGCAAAGAAAAATAGTCGATTTAGCATAGTTTATTTATTTTCTGTTCTTTTAAATATATCATTCATGACATCTGCTAGTTGTTCAGCGCCTACTCGCTTGAATAAGATTTCATTCTTTTCGTCTAGGACATATATTTGTGGTGTAGACTTTACATTGTATATAGACTGATATCTAGATCTAAAGTATGGGTCTGTCACGTTTACCCAACGCAGCATTTCAGGACGATCTTTGATAAACTCAGCACACTCTGGAGTACTCTTATAATTTTGATGACAGATGGCAAATAACTCTACGCCCTTGTCTTTAAACTCGTCATAAAACTCAATCATCTTAGGCATACTTTTCTTACAATGTCCACAATCTGGTGCCCAAATAAATAACACCTTATATGGGCTATCTAAATTATGCAGAGATTGCTTTTCGCCTAATACAAATTTTTTAGCCTCCTCCGTTTCTTTATCCATGGCAACTAATGTAGCTTCGACATCCAATCTTGGCAGCGCAATTTCTGGTGCAATCTTCCCAATTAGAAGGGGCTCTGTCTTGCTCGCATTGTCTACTATTTCGATCAACTTTTCTGGCTCTACCCATGGCGTATCTCCCTTAGCATAATAGTTCATCACGATATGCACATATAAAGCGTCCATACCAACCACTTTGCTATTGGCGTATTTGTTCAATAGTGTAGACAACCAATGTCTTTTGGTTTCTTCATTATTGCTCGCAAGGCTTACAATTTCATCTACCGCTACAGCTATAGAATCAGGATGGTGCACGACAAGTTTCTCTAAGTAAGTCATCACCTTATTGTGTATCAATGAAGTTCTAATCATACATGGATCAGACAAATTGATGTTGTCAAACCAGTGCTTTCGGATATAATAAAAGCGTTGCTTTCTAGCTTCATCAGTAGTCCCAAAATCTGGAACATCTATATCTTTACCGGTGCTAATTATTCTTGAAGTCATGCTCGTGGGATGCTTACCGATAACAGCTTGTTGATAATCCGCAACTTCTTTATCTAATGCATCAATTTTCGATTGCGATTCTTTGAAATCTTTGCCTTGATCTTTCTCTTCTTTTACTTTTTTGTGAAGCTCCTGGGCAATTGGTGTTTTTGAACTAATAAACTGTATATAGTCATAGAAGATATCATTTTCTATGGACCCGTCGATTTTTGCAGCTTGAACTGGATTCTCCGCAGTGGTTTGAACAGTAAAATGCTGATCTACATCATTAACCAAAAATTGGACATACTGATTTGCAGGGGGCATGACCAAAAGATACATACCGCACTCTAGCTTTTCATCGCCTTTAAATGTATATGTATCGCCCTCTATAAGAACTGTGTCCTTGATGTATTGCTTATCTGCGTATTGGTAGCCCAATAGAAGTGTATCGTTTTCAAAGCCGTCAATTTTGACTTTAATCTCATATCCATCTTGAGCGAAGGATGATGATATTGCTATAAAGCATAAAAATAACGCGGGTAGTAAAAACTTATGAATCATATTTGCTGGAATCATGCCTAATAGGAATTAAAATATTAAATGGCTTAATCATAATTAGTTGATAATCAATAATACTTACTGAGTATCTTTAAAAATTACTTTGACAACGCTAAAAAAACAAAAAAGCGCTTAATCTCATTGATTAAGACGCTTTAATTGTAGCATTTGTTTATTAAAATTTTCTTAAAAAAGAAAAAAATATTTCGTTGCAGACATTATTTCTGCTTTTCCTTTACTTTAGACTTCTCCTCTTTTAGTTTTTCTATTTCATCCTGTAAGTCGATCATTTTAAGTTTGAGGTCGGCTAATTTTTCGTCAGTTTCCGATAATTCAGAGCGCTTTGCTTCTAATAAAGTCACTTCTTCAGCGATCTTGAGGGCTGTTTCTTCTTTGACTGCATTTATTTGTTCTTTGGCACCTTGCTTTGCCTGATACACAGCATCACTGGCTTCTTTCTGAGCAATTGTTATCTCTTCTTGAGCTGCAGAGCGTGCTTGTTCAGTCTCTTCATTTAGTTTGCTTCTTTCTGCTTGGGTTTGCTCTACCAACTTCGCTCTCTCGTCATCTGCATCAGCTCTGGCTTGATCGATTTCTTCTTGTGCATTGGCTTTGGCTTCATCAATCTCTAAATTGGACTTAGCTATTTCTTCATCAATTCTCTTTCTTTCAACCAGCACGATCTCCGCGGCTTCCTGTTTGATCAATGCCACTTCATTAGCGGCTTCTTCCTTTGTAGTCGCAATAGCCTCGGCAGCGGCTTCTTGAGTAGCTAGCATTTCTAATTCTGATTCTTCTCTTGTTTGGCTAGCATTTTCTCTGATACCTCTGATTTCTTCTGCCGTCTTAGATTTTGTCATCGCAACATCTTCTGCGCCTTTCAC